>DAIERC010000103.1 GCA_027347125.1 Ignavibacteriales bacterium | reverse complement strand
AGATTATATTTATCAGCGGCTTTGCGCATCATTTTTAATCCTTCTTCGCCCAAACCCTGGAATGAATACGGTGAAGTTCTTGGTTTAAACGCCCCACCCCTTAAAATTTTTGAGCCTGCCTTTGCAACTATTTCAGCAATTGTAAAAATCTGATCTTCGTTTTCTACCGAACAAGGCCCGGCCATCATAACAACTTCATTTCCGCCGATTGCAACATCTTTAATCTTGATTACCGTATCATCCTTCTGAAAACTGCGGCTAGCAAGTTTAAATGGTTCTGTTATCCGGTATACCTCTGCAACACCATCTAGTATTTTTACGTTTCTCGTATCAAAGTTTGGCTTTACCCCTATCGCCCCTAATACAATCTGCTCAACACCGGTAGATTTATGAACCGCGAAGCCGAAATCTTCCAGATGTTTTATTATGTTCTCTATCTGTTTATCGGTCGCGTTTTTTTCTAATACTATAACCACCTGTAACTCCTAATGAATTATTTATGAAAACTTTTTTCGCCGGCTTCAACAGCAATATCCAAATGATCTTCTTTTGTTGGCACAGCACACGAGTACTTTGCACTGTATGCGCAATACGGATTATATGCTAAATTAAAATCGATAGTATAAATAAAATTTGAGTCGGGATTCAGATCAAAATCCAGGTATCTGCCTACTCCGTACGTTTCGTCTCCCGTTGTCTTGTCTGTAAACCAAATCGTATAGTATACCGTGCCGTCTTTAGTGCCGCCTTTATAAACGTTAAGTTTGTAATTTTTATTCTTATAATTTATCGTAACATAACCGAAACGTACTATCTTCCTCTTCTCACCTTTTGTGCCGAATATAGTAACTGTATCCGGCGAGTTATAATAATTAAGCTTACTTTTAAAAACAAAACCGGGATCTACATCGTAATATTTTAACGGCTCAAAATTGGCGCCGGGGTCATTTACAAACGGGGATTCATTGCTGTTCTTCATCCAATCGTCTTTTTCGGCCCGCTCTTTTTTAATTTCACTAATATACTTTTCCTGTTCCGGAGTATACTTTTTACCGCACGAATTTAACAAAAATATTAAAGATAATGCAGGTACGAAGAGAAGCAAACTTTTTAATTTAAGATTAACCATTATTTCTCACCTTCTTCTGAAGTTCACTTAATTTGTTTAGCGCTTCAAGCGGAGTGAGGTTGTTTAACTCCATTTCATCTATTTCTCCGCGCAGTTTATCATCTTTAACTTCAAACAGACTAAACTGGTTTTCGTCTTCTCTTTGTAATTTTTTTAATCTCTCTTTCTTCACTTCGTACGGCGTTAACTCCTTGCTTTCCAGGTTCTGAAGAACTTCTTTTGCGCGGTTGGTAACAAACATAGGTAGCCCGGCCATTTGCGCTACCTGTATTCCGTAACTATGGTCGGCTTTTCCCAAACTCACTTTATGAAGAAAAAACACTTTATCGTCGTGCTCTCTTACTTCAACTTTATAATTTCTTATACGCTGAAACAGCTCGGCCATTTCATTAAGCTCATGGTAATGGGTTGCAAAAAGAGTTTTTGCGGCAACCTCCGGATTTTCATGAAGGTATTCGGTTATAGCCCATGCAATAGAAATACCGTCAAACGTGCTTGTACCTCTTCCGATCTCATCTAGTAAAACCAAACTTTTTGAGGTAGCGTTGTTCAATATATTTGCGGCTTCCTGCATTTCAACTAGGAAGGTACTTTCGCCTGCGGAGATGTTGTCGCTTGCGCCGACCCGCGTAAATATTCTGTCTACAAGCCCAATTGTAGCGCTCTTGGCCGGTACAAACGAACCTATTTGAGCGAGCAAAACAATCAGCCCGATCTGGCGAAGGTAAACAGATTTGCCAGCCATGTTCGGGCCGGTCAAAATTATTATCTGGTCTTTTTCATTATCAAGCTTGCAACTGTTTGCGGTAAACCTTTCACCTGGGGGGACTATTCTTTCAACAACCGGGTGCCGGCCTTCAATTATTTCCAGACTTATTCCTTCATTAAGTTCCGGCTTTACATAATTATATTCTTCGGCGCATTCCGCAAATGAAAGTAAACAATCCAGCATAGCAATAAGTTTGGCATTTTGCTGAACTTGCTCGGCTTCGTCGGCAACGTTTAATCTTACTTCATTAAACAGCTGCGACTCAAGTTCATATATTTTATCTTCGGCATTTAGAATTTTTTCTTCGTACGTTTTTAAATCGGGAGTAATAAACCGCTCAGAGTTTACAAGGGTTTGCTTGCGTATGTAATCCTGAGGAATTTTTTCTTTGTGAGTGTGGCTTACGTCTATATAATATCCGAATACTTTATTATAGCTTACTTTTAGTGATGATATTCCGGTTCTTTCACGTTCAATTTTTTGAAGATTGGCAATCCAATCTTTACCGTGAATAGAAATATCTCTAAGTTCATCAAGCTCCGGGCTAAAACCGTTTTTAATTACTCCGCCGTCGGCAAGGCTAAGAGGCGGCGTATCTACAATTGAGTTTTGAATTAATGCAATAAGTTTATCAAGAGGGGCAAGGCTGCCGCCGAGCTGTATCAACGTGTTTGCGGACGCTTCGGTTAAAAGGTTTTTTACCGCCGGAATTTTTTGCAATGAAGATTTAAGCGCTACAATTTCTCTTGGGTTTGCTCTGCCCGTGCAAACTTTGGAAATCAATCTTTCCAGGTCGCCAATTTCTTTTAATTCGTTTAATAAACTCTTTCTCAGTCTTTTATTTTTAACTAAGTTTTCAACGCTTTCAAGTCTTTTTAATATCGGTTCCAGCTTTCTTAAAGGCGCGGTAATCCATTTTTTAAGAAGCCTGCCGCCCATCGCTGTTTCGGTTTTATCTAGTATTGAAATAAGTGAGCCTTCCCTGCCGCCGTCATGCATTGAGAAAGTTATTTCAAGATTTCTCTTAGTAGAGTAATCCAGCGCCATATATTCAGATGGATTGTATGCCGAAACTTTATTAAGATGCGAAAGATTTTCTTTCTGGGTTTCTTGCAGGTAATTTAGCACCGCACCGGAGGCAATTATACCCGGGGTAAAATTCTCAACCCCGAAACCTTTCAGGTTAACGGTTTTAAACTGGTTAACTAGCAGGTCTTTTGCATAATCAAAATTGAAGATCCAGTCATCCTGCTTTGTAACGCGAATGGAGGGATTAAGCTTATTAAGCAGTGAAGTTAAAATATCTTTATCTCTTTTTTGTACAACAACCTCTGCCGGTGAAATGGTTTCTATTTGCTGGTTTAACACGGCAAAAGGAACTTCGAAGGCATAAAACTCGCCTGTAGAAATATCGCAGAAGGAAATACCTGCAATATCATCTTTAAGGCAAATTGCCATAAGATAATTATTCTTTTTATGGTCGAGCAGTTTATCCGAAAATGCCACGCCGGGCGTAACAACTTCTACTACTTCCCTTTTTACAATTCCCTTTGCAAATTTTGGGTTTTCAACCTGCTCGCAAACGGCAACACGGTAACCGGCTCTTACAAGTTTAGGTAAATAAGTATCAATTGCGTGATGCGGAAACCCGGCAAGCGGAACTTCACCAGCGGCGCCGTTAGCGCGTTTAGTTAAAGTAATACCAAGTACTTTCGAAGCTATTTTTGCATCTTCCTCAAAAGTTTCAAAAAAGTCGCCCATCCTAAAAAGAAGCACCGTATCCGGATGGGCTGCTTTAATCTTGTTGTACTGAGTCATCAATGGAGTTTGCATACGAGCCGTTTTATTAAGAAGTTAAAAATAATTTAATATCGAAAGAATATCAATTTATTGAGCATGTAAAAGTTTTGGGGAAAAATTAATCCGGCGAGCCAAGAAAAGCATTTATTTTATTTTGGGCTTTTTCTTGATTTTATTCCATAATAAAAATAACTTTTAATCTTATTTTTTTGGTAATTATGTTAAAAGAGCAGGATGTTGAGAAGAATATAGCTGTAAACCGGAAGGCGCATCATGAATACACTATTTTGCAGACATTTGAAGCCGGTATTGTTCTTCAGGGCACCGAAGTAAAATCTTTAAGGTTAGGTAAAGCAAACCTAGTTGACAGCTACGCAACCCTAAAAGAAGGTGAAATGTGGCTTGTAAGCGCAAATATTAATGTTTACGAACAGGGCAACATTAACAACCACGAACCCACAAGAACCAGGAAACTACTGCTTAACAAAAGTGAGATCAGAAAGTTAATCGGTAAGGTGAAAGAAAAAGGGCTTACTTTGGTTCCTCTTCGGTTATATTTTAAGAATGGCAAGGTAAAAGTAGAACTTGCTTTGGCAAAAGGTAAAAAAGTTTACGATAAACGGGAATCGATTGCAAAACGTGACATGCAACGCGACAACGAAAGAAAAATAAAATATTAAAGAATTTTTAGCACCCCGTTAATTGATTAAATTATAAAATTTAAGTAAGTATAATAATATAAATTAAGTTTATTTATTTGGTATAGAACTCGGAGATAATGGCAAATTTAAAGTTCCCTCCTATTAATGAACAAATGGACCTTATAAAAAGAGGCTCGTTTGAAATAATCCCTGAAGAAGAGTTAGTTCAAAAGCTTGAAAAATCTATAAAAGAAGAGAAACCTCTAAACATAAAATTAGGCTGTGACCCCAGCCGGCCTGATTTACATATTGGTCATTCTGTTGTACTCAGGAAACTGGCACAATTTCAATCACTAGGACATCAGGCAATATTAATTATCGGCGATTTTACCGGTATGATAGGCGATCCTTCAGGTAGAAATGTTACCCGTCCGGCTCTATCGTTGGAAGAAACAAGAATTAACGGGAAGTCTTACCTCGACCAAGCTTCCCAAATTTTAAACAGGGAAAAAACCAAGATAGTTTACAACTCCGAATGGCTCGGTAAAATGTCGTTTGAAGATGTTATTAAACTTGCCTCTAAATATACGGTGGCAAGAATGATTGAACGCGACGATTTTACGAAGCGGTTCAAAGCAGGCGAGCCGATAAGTCTTCATGAATTTTTATATCCGCTTGCACAGGCAATGGATTCGGTGGCAATTAGAAGCGATGTGGAATTGGGCGGAACGGATCAAAAGTTTAATCTCCTTGTAGGAAGAGATATACAGCGGGAATTTGGAATTGAGCCGCAGGTAATTTTAACAATGCCTTTGATTGTTGGAACCGATGGCGTTGAAAAGATGAGCAAGTCTTATAATAATTATATCGGTATTTCCGAACCGCCGGCAGAGATATTCGGCAAAACACTTTCTATACCTGATACGCTGATTTATAATTATTACGAGCTGGCAACCGATATATCTAACGAAGAACTAAAAGAGATAAGGCAGCAGTTAAACGATCCGCAGGTTAACCCGCGCAACTTGAAACGCAGACTTGCAAAGATGCTGGTAAAAATGTACCACGATGAGCAGGCGGCAATTCAAGCCGAAGAAGAGTTTGACAAAATTTTTATTAAGAAAGAAATTCCGGATGATATACCGGAATTAAAGTTCGATGATAAGACCAATGAAATCGGGATTCTTGATTTAATTGTAAAAGTAAATTTTGCGCCGTCTAAAGGCGAAGCAAGGCGCCTAGTTCTTCAGGGAGGCGTTTCCGTAGACGGAGAAAAGATTGAAGATGTAGCTTCAATAATAAAACTAAAAAACGAATCGATCCTAAAAGTGGGAAAGAGAAAATTTATTAAAATAAAAAAGTAGTAAAAAGGAGATGAGAATTTGTATGTCCCAACAAAAATATTTTTTACCAAAGGGGTAGGCCGCCACAAGGAATATTTAACTTCCTTCGAATTAGCACTAAGAAGCGCAGGTGTTGAAATATGTAATTTGGTAACCGTAAGCAGTATATTCCCCACTAACTGCAAACGAATTACTAAAGAAGAGGGTTTGAAAGAATTAAGCCCCGGACAAATTACTTTTGCAGTAATGGCTAGAAATTCTACAAACGAACCGAACAGATTAATAGCCGCTTCTATAGGTGTAGCTTTACCAGCCGACAGTAACCAATACGGTTATTTGTCGGAACATCATCCGTTTGGTGAAACAGAAAAAGTTGCAGGTGAATATGCAGAAGATTTGGCGGCTACCATGTTGGCAACAACGTTGGGTGTAGAATTCAATCCCGATACGGATTGGAGCGAAAGAGAAAATATTTATAAAATGTCCGGCAAAATCGTAAGATCGTTCAACATTACTCAATCTGCGGAAGGCGATAAAAACGGTTTGTGGACAACCGTGCTTTCACTTGGCATATTACTTCCATAAAGGGGAAAATATATTTTGCTTAATGAATTTACTTTCTGGGTCATTTTTGCTGCTATCGCTACTTTAATAATAGTGATAGATCTATATGCAACGGACCATAGACCCGGCAAAGTAGGTTTAAAGCGTAGTTTAATATGGAGCGGTGTTTGGATTAGCACCGCTCTTCTTTTTAATGTGTTTATCTACTTCTATCTGCCGGACGGACATCAAAAGGGCATAGAATTTCTTACCGGTTATTTAATTGAGTATTCTTTATCGGTTGATAATCTTTTTGTTTTTCTTATGATTTTCAGCGTGATGAATATAGCCGGTAAAAATCAGCCTCATGTGCTGAAATGGGGAATTTTAAGCGCGATAGTTTTCAGAATTATTTTTATTCTTGCCGGTGTAGGACTTGTTACTCTTTTCCACCCGATCATTTATATGTTCGGTATTATTCTTTTGTATGCCGCTTATAAGATGGCTTTCGGCGGTGAAGAAAAAATAGATTACGAAAAGAACCCATTTATAAAACTGATAAAAAAATATTTTAACATCCTCCCTAATTATGAAGGAAGAAAATTTTTCGTAAAAAAAGAGCGAAAGTTATACGTTACTTCCCTGTTTCTCACTCTGCTTCTAATTGAAACCAGTGACATCGTTTTTGCTGTTGATTCGATTCCCGCAGTAATTGCAATTACGCACGACCCGTTTATTATAATTACTTCTAATATTTTTGCCGTACTTGGTTTAAGGTCACTTTACTTTGCGTTAGCAGGAATCGTGGAATTATTTCACTACCTTAAATACGGCGTAGCGTTTATTTTATTCTTTGTCGGAATAAAAATGCTTCTCTCTGAATATATTCACATTCAAACCGAACTGTCTTTAGGTGTTATCTTGTTCTCGCTAACTGCTTCAATTATCATGTCGCTTTTACATAAGAAGAAGGCCGTCTAATCACACCGTAAGCGTGAATTACCGAAGCAAAAAATAATCCTACCAGCATCGGTTCTATCTCATAAATTATCCCGAAATTTTTAAAATCATCTCTTAAGAAATACCATGTAGTACTTAAGAATACGGCCGTAAGCATTTCGGCAAATAAAATGTTTTTATCTATCCTTAACTTTTTATAATATGAACTTATCACCGGAAGTATTATTGCCGGGATGCATAATGAGCCAACGGTATACCATATTTCTATTACCGAAGGAATTGTATATGCTAAAATAATCGACGCTATGCTCGATACTACAAGTCCGTAAATAGTGTAGAGCTTCAGGTTTTTATCATCGGCATTTCTAACCAGTTTGAAAATAAAATCGCGCCCGACTGTAGTTGCGCTTAGAAAGAAGAAACTGTTTAACGTTGACATAATTGTGGCGAAAAGCGCGGCGTAAAAAATTCCTTTTAAACCAGGTCCTAAAATTTTTTGTGCAAGAAGCGGAAATGAAAGTACCGGCTGGGTTAAATTAGGAATTGCCGCTTTTGCATAAAGCCCCGTGCTAGTTGTCAGGAAATTAAACAACGCCCAAAAGATGATTGAGATTAATATTCCTTTTACGGCAATGTCTCCTGTTTTCGCCGAGTAGCATCTTTGGTGAAAACCGGGGTCGGCAAACGTCCATAACGCAATTAAGAACCATACAATAATAAATGTAGGTGAAGCTCCGCCAGTTAATTGCAGATGAGAAGCGGGCAAATTTGTTTTTAAATAACTAATCCCGCCGTAATGTAAAACGGCAAAAATCAATATCATGATAAAACCGCCGAACATCACGAAGAACTGTATTGCATCGGCATAAACATTCGATTTAAATCCGCCCTTAAATAAATAGGAAATAGATAGCAAGATTGAAAGTACAAGACTAAATATAATACCGGTTCTGAAGATAAGTGAAATTAAATTGGCGGTCATCAATAAATAAGGCGACGGTGAAACAAGTACGAACACAAGCAGCGCCGCGAACAAGCCGACTTTTTTTCCGTACACTTCGGTTAATTTATCGGGTATCGTAAATAGAGAAGCGTTTCGGATTTTCTTTGCGAAGAGCAACGCGAATAAAAAAGCGAATACATAATAAGGAAGCCCCTGGGTAAACCAGCTTGCAATACCATAACGATATGTAAACTCGCCCACCCCAAGAATTCCTCCATACCAAGTGGAAACATTTGTTAGTATGAAAAGGAACAAACCGACTTTTCGGCCGGACAGGAGATACTCATCGGCCTGGCTACCGGTTTTACGCCCAAAATAAAAACCGAACGCAAGAACAGCTATGAAAAAAAAAACAATTACAATTATATCAAGAGCATCAAATGAAACCATTTTTTTTCATTACCTTATAATCTCGAACAATAAAAATACGGCCGCCTTTTATTTTAAGATCAACTTTACCGGCTAAGGCAACGTTGCTTGTGCTTTCTCTTACGCCAAACGGAAGAGCGGTATTCTTTAATGTATACTTTAAACCTTTGCTTGTTATTTTTGTCTTTGAATCGAACCCATACAGAGATATTGTTTCACCGGGCGCGGTTTTTATTTCTACGTTATTGCGGTGAGCTGTTAAGTAAGAATTTTCGGCCACAATATTTAATTTTATCTTATCGAAAAATTTGAGTACTATACCAAGATTGCAAAATGTATGATCAAGCCTGTCTCCCGTTACCCCAATTAAAACTGCTTCGTCAAATCCTTTTTTAATTGCGAACTTAAGACACTTTTCAACATCGGTATCATTTTGTCTCTTTACTTGCTTAACAACGGAATTTTTGCTAAAGATTTTTAAAGTATCTTTTTCAATCGAATCCAAATCCCCGATTACAAAATCAGGAATTATATTAAGCTTTCTAGCGCTGTTCGCACCGCCGTCGGCACATATTAAAGTAGAATAACCGGACTTAAGTAAATAAGTAATAACACCTTTACGCGGCGGTTTTCCGTTTGCCAATACAATACATTTTTTAGAGATCATAACCTTTAGCTGATATTATAAAAAATATTTAATGATAGAGTGGTGGAATATGACTTAGCAAAAGTCCATATTGTCTTCCAATACTCCATTTTCAACATACTTAAACTTGCTCACCTGTCAAACTGCTACAGCCCGACCTGCACACCGGCAATAAAGTTTCTTTCAGCCGAAGGGAAAAATTCTCCGCCAATTGCATTTGCCGAATAGAGACTGTCAAAAATATTATTTATCTGGATAAATATCTTTGATTTTTCCAGCGCCGAAAATTCTTTAAACTGGTAAGAAGCGAAAAAATCAGCTGCAAAATAAGCGTCGTTTTTATTATCGGTATAATCAACAAAACCAGGATATCTAATCAAATAACCTTTTAAGTTGTCATCATAATTATCCGAGTAAAAAGCGCCAACGTATCTGCCTGTAAATTGTAAATATAAATCGGAATTTTTATAAGTAACACCGAAATTGGATAAGAAATTAGGAAACCCGCTTACCCGGTTCCCGCTTAGGTCTATATAATTCTGAGAATCGATATAATAAGTTCCCTCGATAATTTTATTACTGCTGTATGTGGCGTTTAATAACAGGCTTAAATTTTCGGTTAAATAAAAATTTGAAGAAAATTCTATTCCCTGGTGAACTGTTTTCTTCATGTTGCCTGTTATGGGTTGACCGAAAATATCCACTTTACCGTTTTTCACTATCTCATTTTCAAAAAGCATATAGTAAGCATTAAGCGATACGGAAAAATATTTATTATAAAAAGAACTTCCTATTTCAAAATCATTCATAGTTTCAGGCTTTACAAGCGGATCATTATAATTGTAAGAACCGTTGGTATTTTGCGCAAATTGCGGTGTGGCTCCGCCGCTGGATTCATCGCCGTTGTAGTAATTAGATAACCGGGGCTCATCGGATACGCGGGCGAACGAGAAGAATAAATTTTGCTCACCGTTAAATTTGTAATTTATTCCCACCCGCGGATTAACAAAAATGTTTTTAACCGAAAAATCGTGATGCAAATACTTCTCGTTGTAAAACAGGTATTTGTTATATGCAAATTGAAGCTCACCGAGAAGATTAATATTTTCACTCAAATTATATTCTTCGTGCACATAGCCGTTGGCAATATCCTTCCCACCGTTATAGTAATAATACCGGTACTCCTGGGTTAGCCCTACCGGTAAATTTTCGCCGAAATTAATGCTTCCCCAGTGGGTTGACCTGTGAATTCTAAATTCACCGCCGATAATCATTTCACCGTTTTGATGTTTAATGCTAAGCCTTGGAACCCATCCGTATTGAGTGTTATCTACCTCAGCTTGAATTAAAACATTGCCCGGGTTTTGCGTAGGATGAAATCCATATTGAGATGTTAGTCTTAAATATGTTGTGTCTGCCCAGGAGCCGTCAAAATTAAAGAAGCCGTTGCCGAGTACCAAAAACAAAGCTGAGTTAAAAGTAATATCTGGATTTATTTTTAATTCATTTAATAACTCATAATGTGGCTGCGAAAAATTTTCTATTTCCGACGGCCTTCTTGTTATTGTATAAGTATAATTATTCCCGCTTGTTTCCCAGTAAGAATAATTAGCTTTGCGAAGATTTTTATCTTTGATGGCAAATTTCGGTAAACCCGTATAAGCCAAACCATCGGCAATCGGCCCGCCGTAAAGATTAATTTGCGTAGTTAAATTATCATCATACCTTACCGCAGAAAAGTAGTATGAATTAAAATTTACCCACGAGTTATCTCTATATCCGCCGCTAATAATCTGAGATAGCTTGGCGTAAAAGGAATATTTTTTATCTATCAGTCCGCTTGAAAACGAAGCGCTGTATTTTTTTGTGTTATAACTTCCCGCCGATGCAGAAAAATCAATAAGCGGTGTATTTGAAAATGTGCTGGTTATAATATTTATTGAACCGCCGATAGCCGGATAACCTATTACACCCGAGCCGGCGCCGCGCTGCACTTGTATAACAGCGGTGGAAGCCAATATATCTGGGAAGTCAAGCCAGTAAACATTATGGTCTTCAGGATCGTTTTGCGGAATGCCGTTTACTGAAACGGATATTCTTCTCTGATCAAAACCCCTGATGCTTAAATAATTGTAACCTATTCCATTTCCGTTCTCCGAATAAAAAGTAGTGGAAGGCAACTGGCCGAGATATTCAGGAACATCTTGAACAGTATAGTTTTCTTTAATTTGTTTTTGAGTAACCGTACTGAAGGCTAATGGCGTTACTCCCTGCTTTGCTAAGCTTCCCTCAACCAAAACCGTTTGCGCGGGAATTATTTTGGGAGCCAATTTTATTATTAAATACTCCGATGCATCAACATCAGAAAGTTTAATTCTCTTTGTATTGTATCCCATAAAACTGGCAACAAGTACATCCGATTTTTTGATAGTGCCGGTTAAATTAAATTCACCGTTGTTTCGGGAAGCAATTCCCAGCGATGTACCCTCAATAAAAATATTGGCGTTGGGCAGAGGAGCCAATGTTTCAGCATCTACAACTTTGCCTTTTATGGTGTTTTGTTGCGCCAGCATTATTACCTGGAAAGCAAATAAAAGAACAATTAAGTATTTCATTTTTTCTCCTTTTTAAAATGAAAAAGCCGTTTCTAGAAACGGCTAAAACTCAATTATTCTTTTTTTAAATGTCCTAGCCCGTTTCCCTACGCTGGTATTATCCAGATCAGGTTTAAGGGTATAATCTCAGTCATTCCCGATTAAATCGGGCTCAACACCCCTAACGGCTCAAAAATATTATTTATTAGAACAATGTTTATGTAAAGATATTACAAAAATATTTTTACGCAAAGTAAATAAAAAGGTGCTGCTATTCAACTTTCAGCTTCTCACCGATTTTAATTTTTTTGCCTGATAAATTATTTAATTCCTTTATTCTGTCTACCGACATTCCGTATTCTTTTGCTATAGAATATAAAGATTCACCACGGGTAACTTTGTGAATCTTCATTTTGCCTTCTGCCTTTTTACTTTTTTCATACTTTTTTGCAGAAGCTACTTTAGTTTCGGAAGTTTTCGATTTAATCTTTAACGTAGAACCGGCGACAATATCATTGTTATCCAGTTTATTCCATTTTTTAAGTTTCGCAACCGATACATTGTATTTATCGGCTATACGGCTTATCGTATCGCCTTTTTTAACCATGTATATTCCGGCATCAATGGAGTTATCTTCGGATGAATTATCACCGATATCATTTACGTCGGCATCCGAATATATTTTTAATGTTTTTCCGGCAAGAATTTTATTGCTTCTTAAATTGTTCCACCTTCTTATGCTGGTGGTCGAAACTTGATAAAGCTCGGCTATTTTGCCGATTGAATCGTTAGATTTAACTTTATAATAGTTTATATTCGCCGATGTTTTAGGTGCATTATCACCCAAGGACTCGTTGTTATCGTTGGAATAAATCTTTAACGTTTGCCCGGCAACTAATCTGTTGCTTCTTAAACTATTCCAGCGTCTTAAAGTTGCCGAAGGTACACCGAATTTAACCGACAACTCGCTTAAATTTTCGCCTCTTTTAACTTTGTATCGGAATAAACTTGTGCGGTTGGTATAAAGATTTGTGCCTTCGGTGGAGGCGATGTAGCGGGAATTTCTGTCGGCATATATTTTTAGCTTTTTGCCGGCTAAAATTCTGTTGCTGCTTAAGCTGTTCCAATCTTTAATGGAGTTAATATCTACACCATATTTAACAGCAATCGAATTTAAGCTTTCACCTCTTCTAACGCGGTGATAAAGTCATTCACTTTTGTTGCTTTTTACAACTACTGCCGAACGGGCAGAAGATTTTTCAATTGAAGTTTGGTTGTCCAGGCTGGCGTAAAAATCTTTTTTATCTGAAGGTACATAAATAGTTAAATCCTGCCCTACAACAATGCTCTTGGTATAAGGTATATTGTTCCAATTTCTTATATCAATAACCCTGGCGCTAAACAAATCGGCTATGCCGAGAAGGCTGTCATTCTTCTTAACCTTGTAATGGACAGGCGAAAAATCGTTCGGAATTACAGGTGTATTAACCGAAGAGCTTGTGTCTGCAACATCCGCCGCATCGTTTGAAACGTCCTGGCCTGCGTCGGCAACCAGGTTATCTGTTTCCGCCGAGTCTGTAGAATCGCTTGTTACATCCTTATTCAATGAAAGGTATGGCGAAACATAACCTTCTGCGCCGGTTGTTTCATTTGTAGAAGTACTATTATCATCCGCTTCGGAATTATCTTCAGCAGTTTGCGTGTTTGTATTGTACGCTACGTTATCACTAGAAATATTTGATATCGGAATTTTTAGTTTTACCCCGGGGTATACTCTTGATCTAACCGAAATATTGTTTGCGTCAGCCAAATCGTTTTTAGAAACGCCGTACCTCGCGGCTATTCTGTATAAAGTTTCACCCCGTCTTACGGTGTGAACCAAATAATTTCTCATGGCGCTTTGAGGAATGTTAACAATATTTGAGGCAAAGGTTTGTAAAGAAGATTTAGGAATTTTTAAGGGGTACCCGTTAGTGTATGAAGCCGGCGTGCACATTTGAGTTAACTCCGGATTCATGTCTTCCAGGGTTTGCGGATCAACGCCGGCGCACTGAGCCAAATAATTAAGATCAACAGCGCCCTTAACATTGTAGGTGGTATAATCCACCGGTTTTTGAAAATCAATATTAGTAAAGCCGTATTTAGCCGGATCCATTGCAATAAGGCTTACGGCAATGTATTGAGGAACGTAACTTCTTGTTTCCCTGGGTAAATATTCTCTTGCCGTCCAAAAATCATTTGCGCCTGCTCTCCTTACCGCGCGGGTAATTCTTCCTTCGCCGGCATTATATGCGGCAAGCGCTAGATACCAATCACCCAGATCGTTATGAAGATCTTTCAAATGTTTTGCCGCCGCCATGGTAGCCTTTTCAGGATCTCTTCTTTCGTCATAATAAAAATCAGAATGAAGGCCGTACAATCTTCCTGTTGATTTTATAAACTGCCACAAACCTACGGCACTAGCCCACGAGCGCGCAGTTGGGTTAAGTCCGCTTTCAACCATACTTAGATAAACCAATTGTCTCGGAACGCCTTGCGCGTCAAATATTTTGGTCATCATAGGAAAATATTTGCCTGATCGCTCAAGCCAAAGCTGCATATGAGCTCTTCCTCTGCCGGTAAAATATTCAATCCATTGGTCAACATAGGAATTATCTTCCAAAGGAATATCGGCAGGTATAACAACTCTTTTAGTGTCTTTCTTTTTATCCGCCAGATTTACTTTTATTTCGGGCAAAGATTTTCCCATCCACTCTTCCAATGCTGCAAAAGAAACATTGGCAGGCAATTCCGGAAGTCCGTCTACATATTTCTTGTAATCATCAATAATAGATTTTTCTAATTCAACATATGCTTCGTTTTGTTCGATTCCGGGGTAATAGCTAAGGTTGTTTATTATTCTAAGAGCGGATTCATAATTGTTAACTGCTTCAGTGGGACTATTTTGTTCCTGCTTTGTAAGAGCATCCACGTAATATTGGCGTGCTTGCTCTAACATTTCGGATACTATACCAACTTTTTGAACTTTATTTTGTGCTTCTTGTGCCTTTACATCCTTTGTTATTTCTTTATTTCCTCCGCACGAGAAAAAGATCAGAGAAAACAAAGAGATAACAAAGAACCGTAGAATTTTCTTTGCCATGCATACTCCTTTATTTTAAAATTTTGGTTTTAATATAAGTAGTTTATTTTTTTTAATCAAGTAAATATTCAAACAAATTTAGTTAATTAGAAGTTTTTCAAAGAGTTACAAAACAGAAAAACCGTTAAAGAGGTATATTGCCGTGTTTCTTTTTCGGGTTTTTATCAACTTTGTTTTTTAACAACGCAAACGCATTAACTAATCTAACTTTTGTATCCTTCGGCAAAATAACATCATCAATATAGCCACGCTCGGCAGCAATGTAAGGATTAGCGAACTTATCAATATATTCGAATAACTTCTCTTCTACTTTAGCCGCCGGGTCTTCTGCCTTTGCAATTTCTTTTTTGAAGATAATTTCAACAGCTCCTTTGGGACCCATAACAGCTATTTCAGCTGTAGGCCATGCAAAATTGAAATCACCGCGTACGTGTTTTGAGTTCATTACATCGTAAGCGCCTCCATAGGCCTTCCTGGTAATAACCGTAACTTTGGGAACCGTAGCTTCGCAAAATGCGTATAATAATTTAGAACCGTGCCTTATAATCCCGTTCCATTCTTGTTCTGTTCCCGGTAAAAAGCCGGGTACATCAACCAAGACAAGCAAAGGGATACCGAAAGCATCGCAAAAGCGGACAAAGCGTGCGCCTTTTGCGGAAGAATTAATATCAAGTACTCCCGCAAGAACAGAGGGCTGGTTGGCAACAATACCAATCGATTGCCCGCCCAACCGCGCAAAGCCCACAATAATATTTTCAGCGTAACCGGCCTGCACTTCCAGAAAGTCATTATCATCAACAAGCAAATTTATTATCCGCTTCATATCGTACGGTTTATTCGGATTATCAGGGACGATTTCATTTAATCTTTCATCAGGCTTAAGAGAGGAAAAATCGAAATTATGCTCAACCGGTTTATCCATAAAATTTAACGGCAGATACCCGGTAAGACGTCTTACGTTTAAAAGGGTTTCAATTTCATTTTCATTTATAAAGTGGGCGACACCGCTTTTGGAAGCATGAGTTTCGGCCCCACCTAGATCTTCAAAGCTTACTTCCTCATGAGTAACAGTTTTTACAACATTGGGGCCGGTAACAAACATGTAGCTGGAATTTTTAACCATGAAAATAAAATCAGTAATTGCAGGCGAATAAACTGCGCCGCCGGCACACGGGCCAAGTATAACGGAAATTTGCGGAATTACTCCCGACGCAAGAGTATTTAAAAGAAAAATATCTGCATAGCCGCCAAGGCTATCAACACCTTCCTGAATTCTTGCACCGCCGGAATCATTTAATCCTATAACCGGTATGCCGATTTTCATTGCCATGTTCATAATCTTTACGATCTTTCCGGCGTGTGTTTCAGACAGCGAACCGCCAAACACAGTAAAGTCCTGACTAAAAACCGCAACCGGTCTACCGTCAATTTTTGCAAACCCGGTAACAACGCCGTCGCCAGGGTAATGTTGTTTATCCAAGCCAAAATCAGTAGCTCTATGCTCAACAAACATATCGGTCTCTTCAAAACTGCCTTCGTCAACCAGAAGTTCAAGTCTTTCCCTGGCAGTTAATTTTCCTTTTGCATGATGTGCCTCAATTTTATCCTTGCCTCCGCCAAGTTTAGCGGCTTCTTTCCGGTTTAATAATTCATCATACTTATTGCTCATAATATTACCTTCGGAGTTTGATCGTAATTCTTTTTTACAGAGTACTCCCCTTTATGCAACTATACACAGAAATTCATTTATTTATATTTTACTTCGGAAACTAACGGAGTTCCTTCGAATGCAGAGTAAGCGGATTCTATTTCGGTTCTTAAAGAGGTAAAAACTTCTCTATCACCGGATGATATAAGATTTTGATTTACAATTATTTCTTTGAAAATTTTTCCCGGATGATTTTTCATTAATAGAATTTTATCGGATAAACTGATTGCCTCGGTAATGTTTGTGGTAGTAAGAAGATAATTTGTTTTTAATTTTTCTTTTACGTTTTGAAGCAAGCTGTAAATTTCTTTTTTAGTTTCGCCGTGAAGGCCTCTAAACGGATCGTCAAGAAGTATTAGAGATGGATTTACGGCCAAAGCCCTTGCCAATGATATTCTGAATCTAAACCCAATGCTTTTTTCGTGCGGAAAATGATCTTCGTAGCCGGTAAGGCCTACAATGGAAATCAATTTATTTACATCAATATTGCCTCTGCTTTTAAGCGACGCAACAAATTCAATATTTTGTTTTACGTTTAGCCAGGGAAACGAAGAAGGCAGTTCAGGGATATAAGCAATTTTACCGGATGCATGGCTATACAAAGCGCCGTTAATAAAAACACTGCCATCGGTAGGCTCTTCTATCGCCGCTATTATTTTAAGCAACGTTGATGTACCGGAACCGAACGGGGCAAGAACGGAAATAATTGATCCGACTTGTCCTATAATTTCAATTTTAAAAGAAACTTCATCCAGTACATGCAACTTTGAGCCGGCCGCACCGGTGTAAAACTTTGAGATATTTTTTATTTCAAAAACCGAATTTAATTCGCTCAAAAAATACTCCAGTGAAAAAATTTATTTCTAATATACCTGATTACATGCGAACCTAAAAAGATTGTAACACCGATTATTATTGCGTTTGTAAATAACGCCGATAAATCGCGGTATTGCAACGCAAGGCGGAATATGTTGCCCAGGCCGTAGCCGCCGTTTATAAATTCAAATACTATTAAAACAGACCAGATATAAAAATGAAGTTCAAACAGGTGCTTTATTAAGCCGGGTTGAGAAGCATCCCATAAAATCTTCCGGCGTACTACCGACTCGTCTGCGCCTAAAGATTTCGCGGCGTCAACATATTCATGTTTAATATTTATTGTCTCTTCTTTCAGTTTTATCAACATCGAAAAGAAGGATGTAGAAAAAGCAAAAATAAACCCGATGTAATTGGAATCGGGAAGCCAGAAAATTAAAAAGAGTCCGAATATTATACCCGGTACATATTTTGAAAACCAGTTTAGCGAAAGAATAAAATCAGTAAATATGTGGTTATGTTTTAATAAAAAATTTCTGAACATGTAAATAATAAAATAAGCCGCGAACAGGGAAAAATAAACAACGCTTATAGTGGTGATAAAGTTAACCGGCAGCTTGTAAAACTGCCACAACGCGCTGAACGATAAAAAAACTATTGAGGGTTTCGGCAAAATTTGATTTACGGGAAGAATGAATTCGAATAATATTATCCACAGTATAAAATAACTGAGCAGAAATAGAAATGTTTTTTTCGATGTGCCTTTGTTAATTTTCATAAATTGCCGGCAATAATTTTTCAGCAGAATAAAAAATAGAATTTACGCTAATGAATATATTGAAAGAGTTTCCTACTTTCAATTTTTAATTTTGAATTCTCAATTTTGAGTTTTGGAAAATTCTGTAATGCTTTCATTCCGATAATGAGTGTTCGGCAACCCGCAATCAATTATAATTTTTATTTGTCTCATGCAGAAACGGGTTATCGGTTTTTTCAAGACCTATTTTACTCGAGTCGCCGTGACCCGGATAAATAAGCACATTATCCGGAAGAGTAAAGAGTTGTGTCCTAATGGAATTAATCAGCGTATCATAGTCACCGCCCCATAAATCGGTTCGGCCAATGCTACTTCTAAACAGTACATCGCCCGTAACGCAGATGGCCTGTTTCTTAAAGTAGAAACAATATTCGCCTGCAGTATGCCCGGGCGTAAAAAGAAATGTAACCGGAGAGTTGCCTATTTTAAGCTGGGTGTTTTCCGATATAAGAATATCAGGAAGCGGCGGACGTTTTATTTCAAGCCCGAAAGCAGAAGCCTGCGTTTGCGCATGTGATAGAAGATCAATATCTTTTTCCGGGATATAATATTCCGGCTCATACTGGTCGTTTATAAAATTACATCCCATAATATGGTCTATATGACAGTGAGTATTAAGCATATAAAGCACGCGAAGGTGATTATCCGTGATATAGCTTTTTAATTGTTGCTCTTCGTTAGCGCTTGAACAGCCGGGATCAATTATTAAACATTCTTTGCTGCTCTCGTCCCATATTAAATATGTGTTAACCGAAAACGGATTAAAAACAAATTTCTTTACTACAAGCATATTATATTTTTGTCAAAGTATCTTAGTTGCATTTCTATCTTTGGGCTAATCGGACATAAATGCATGATTGTACGAATAAATGAAAACATGGATGTATGAAACCGGAAGATCATTTATTCAACCCGGAGAAAGATTTGCAATTATTTAAAATTATTTTTTATACGGTTGTTTAATTTCTGGGTATAATTTTTATAATTATCTTTTGTTTCTTCCATCGAATTGCCGCCGAATTTATCGAGGAAAAATTTGGCAAGGCTCCATGCCAGCATAGATTCGGCTATAACGGCGCATG
>DAIERC010000061.1 GCA_027347125.1 Ignavibacteriales bacterium | reverse complement strand
TATTCCATTATACTAAGCAGGTCGTTCGAAAAGATTAAAAAATATTATGTCGATATATAAAAGATTATTGTTTAAATCATTTCAACCGACGCACAAATCAAACCTATATTAATTTTACAAATCAAGCTTTGTCTGGTTTGCTTCTTCTCTCTTCTTTTTCTCCTTATGATGCTTAAGGAATTCCCCGAAATCTTCTTCGGATATAATGTGGATTTTTCCTACCTGGGATGCTTTTAACTTGCCCGATTTTATATTATACAGTACAGCAGAGCGGCTTACTTTTAAAAGATTGGCTACCTCAAGCACACTAAAGAATTCTTTCATTGTGCTATCTCCCTATAAAACTATATCTACCTTAGCATAATTAAAAATACGGCTTTTATTCCAGATGGTAAATAATTATTTGCAATAATTTGCTTATACGAACGGTAAGAATTTTCATGCTTCAAATGTAGGAATATTTATTTAATTTAGCCGTTGATATTTTTATAATTTGGCAACAATATTAGAACTAAGTTGAAACATTCATTATCTATTGTATATAATTTTCTTCGCGTAACCCCGCTGGCTATATTTTTTATTTTAGGTAGCCAGACAAAAGCACAGGACCTTCCGCCGATAAATCTTCATTACGCATCTTACGCTCTTAGCTCCGACGGAAGAGTGATAGGGTATTTCGGCGGGCAGAACCGCGTTGATTTAAGAAGCACCGGTTACGTTTCTAAATATGTAATATGGTCGTTAATAGCTACGGAAGACAGAGATTTTTATAACCACGACGGCGTATCAATAAAAGGAATAGTAAGAGGAATTTTTAAAACCTTAACCGGACATCTCGAAGGCGGAAGCACCTTAACAATGCAGCTTGCGAGAAATTTATTTTTGTCACAAGAAAGAACCATTTCAAGAAAAATTGCGGAAATAGACCTGGCTAGAAAACTTGAGCAAAAATTTTCAAAAGACCAAATCTTATTGATGTATCTTAATACCGTTTACTTCGGCCACGGCGCTTACGGAATTTGGGCGGCTGCCGAAGAATATTTCGGCAAAACACCGGATAAATTATCTGTTACTGAAAGCGCCGCACTTGTGGGGCTTGTGCAATCGCCTAACGGCTACGATCCTAAAAAGAATCCCGTGAAAATGTTAAACAGGAGAAACGCGGTGCTTCACAACCTAGTTGAAGTAGGTAAACTTTCTGAACAAGACTTTAACAGGCTGAAAAATACTCCTCTTGCTTTAAACATGCGCGACGGTGTGGGACGGTTTTTCCTGGAACAGGTTCGTAAGGAAGCCGTTGAATTGCTGAATCAAAAAGGAATTTATTTGGACCGCGACGAATTGAAAATAAGTACTACCTTAAATTGGCAAGTTCAAAAAGCGGCTGAGGATGCCGTAAATAAACAGTGGGAACAATTTCCGAACTCTATGCAGGAAGCGCAAATCGGTTTGGTGTCTGTTGAGCCCGGAACCGGAATGATAAAAGCAATGATTGGCGGCAATCCCAAAACGGATGCGGGAGGATTAAATAGAGCCGTTCAAATTAAACGTCAGCCCGGCTCATCATTTAAACCGTTTTTATACGGCAGCCTCCTTGAAAAAGGTTATACTTTAGGCGAGCCGCTTAAAAATATTCCCATCATTGTTGATTCGGGAACCGCAAATGAATGGCGTCCTGAAAATGATGACGATAATTATACTCAAACCGAAATGCCGATGGAAACAGCAATCCAGAATTCGATCAATCTTGCAGCAGCATATGCGATAACAAAATTAACCAGCCCTGATTCGGTAGTAGCTTTTGCGCATCGGCTCGGAATTACTTCAGAGATACCCGCATATCCTTCAATAGCGCTAGGAACAGGCGAAGTAAGCCCGATTGAAATGGCTTCGTCGTTCGCGGTATTTGCCGATGAAGGAACTTACGCAAAACCATTTTCAATTTTGAAGATTGAAGATAAGAACGGAAGGACACTATACAGCAGGGGCATTGATACTTCAACTGTTCTTGATTCGGCTACTGCGTATTTAACCACTACAGCTTTAAAGGCTGTTGTTAACGGCGGCACCGCAACGGCTGTAAGAAAATTTTACAAAGGTGTAGCCGCCGGAAAAACAGGCACAACTCAAAATTTTACCGACGCGTGGTTTGTCGGTTTCACACCCAAATTATCAACCGCAATTTGGATTGGTTATGATAACCCGAAAAGAAAACTTGGTGGCGGGTATCAATACGGCGGCACTGCATGTGCGCCTATTTGGGGAAGAATGATGGCGGAAGTTTCACATATAAAAGGATTTTATTCACCCGAATTTATTCGTCCCCCGGAAGTAAGTGATATTAATATTTGCGAAACAACCGGCGAGCCGGCCGATGGCAAATGTTTGAAGTTTAAAATGTACCCGGTAAATAACGGAAAGCTACATGTTTTATATACTCTTCACCATCCAGAAACCAAAGAGACGTTTGAAATAAACCACGGGTGGTAAATTTTAGTATGACATAAATCGACAAGCTGCAATTGCTCCGCGCAGCATGCTTAATTTCCTTAATCCTCTGTGTAACAAAAATTTTTGTAGGTTACACAGAATTGCGTGGAGAAAATATTTTTTATATTCATCATCTAAAAGATAACTTACTGCGTATTATAAGAAAACGTATCACTCTATTCCGAATAATATTTAATCATTCTGATTATAGCTTCTTCGCATACTTTGCAGTACGGCTTTTTCCCTTTTGAAAACATTATGCAATCAAGCATCGGTCTGTACAATCCTTTCGATGCGTAACCGGCACCTTCAAACGCGCCGACCTTTCCCCAGTATTTACTGTTCCTTAAGAATTTATCCAGTACCGCCGTATGTTCCCTATCGTTCTTATCATATTCATCTTCGAGCGATTTTATTAAAGCTTTGTTTTGGTTTTTGCGCTTAGCCTCGGCAATTTGATTATTTGTTATACGCCTTCCTTTTTGCCAATTCAAATCAAGACTGTCGTATTCGGCTTTTTCCCAGGGAGTAGGAATTTCAATTCCGGGAGTTAATAATTTTTTCCATTTAACTTCTTTAGGATTTAGCAAAGCGGTAATGTTAGGTTCGGTCGGCTCAACACCGTGCGGATAAAAATCGTTATAAGCCACATCCGAAGTATAATATTCATCCGCAAGCCCGGCAAATGAATGGCCGAACTCATGCAACAGCAAGTATCCGTTCCACTGGTTATCCGAAGTAAAAGTGCAATATAAATTATAAATTCCGCCGCCGCCGTAGCGTTTATGATTAACCATTATAAACAAAGCATCGTAAGGAACCTGAGCGGCAATTTTTCTAAGAGCCTTGTTGTCCTCGGTTAAAAGGTATCTTTCGGAGCCTAACGAATTAAAGGTACATGAAAGCGCTGTATTTTTATAAACGCCGTGCGTGGGTTCGTCAACACCGCGTTCTAGTGATGCCTTGAAAACTCCGTAAATATTAAAATGATTTTTATATGATTTATATGGTTCCTGATTAAAAAACACTTCAACAAATTTCTTTAAGTCCGCCCGGAATTTATTTACCTCTTTCGCCGTGTAACCTTCAGCCAGCACCGCGATATCAACCTTATCGTGCGGGTTTCCGTTTGTAACTTCGTTAAAAACTTTTATCGTATTATCTTTAAAATTCTCCTTAATTATTCCCGCGTCATTCGGATCTATTTCACACGAAAATAATTTTTCCAGCTTATTTTCTCTGTTCCTTCTATCAAGTTCAAATACAATTTTATTTTTAGGCGATGGTATAAGCACCGATTCGGAGTAAGTTCTCTTAATTCCTTTTTCAGCCGGAGTGCTGGTTATATATTCGCCGAAATAACTATCAAACCCTTTTGAAAATATAAGCGCACCGGAATTTGAATCGTAAACTTTGGCGTAATATTTTCCGTTGTTAAAATTATCTATCAGGTTATTCAAACTGCCAGCCCAAATGCCGTATTGATAAATATGGCCGAGAGAAATAACCTCGGTATTTTTATCGCCCGTGTGGTAGTAATCTATTCTTAATGTTTTGTTAAGAAAATATTCGTTAAAGTCCGGCTTGCTTGTTGAATAAATTGTCATAACGGAAAATATAAATATTAAAAAAATATAAACGAGGCTCTTCATACATTCCCCGACCAAAGTTAAGTGAATGTTAATTTAATTTATACAAATATATACTTTTTTTATTCCGGTTAATATTTTTGATATTGTAAAAATAAACCAGCAGCTACATACCTCACACAAAACTTTAGCGTAAGAACATCTTTGCATTTCATATATTCTCCAAAGGTGTTCCTTGGTGAAAATATATTTCCCAACATCCATCCAGCTTCTTCCAGATAGAACTTCTCAGCGATTTAATATTCCGGTCTCCGGCGATATATGTTCTAACAGCAGTATATGTAACCAATACAACTTCCCCTGTTAAAAGCGTTGTCTTAAAATCATTAATAATTATTTGATCTTCGGATCCTTGATTTAATGCCTCGATTGTCTGCTTCTTGTTATAAATTTTACCTGAGCTTCCGAATTCAATAAAATTCTCCGATAATAAAGATGATATTTCCTCCGGCAAGTTATTATTGCCATTCTTGATTAATTTTTCTTCAAGATTTTTTATTACTTCACTTAGCGACGAATTTTCTTTTTATTTCATTTCAATTTAGTTGTGTATAAATTTTTACCGTCGCCCACCGGCCGGTAACGGACAGCCGTATAATAAGATAAAAATATTTTTTATTCCCGTTATTTTTTAAGCCGCACAATTTTTCTCGCGTGCGCTTTGTCTATTACCCTTAACAGCTGATCAATATGACGTATAAAAAGTATTGCCAATAAGGTTACTGCAAAAAGAAGAAGTTCGGGCATTGAACCTGCATGGGGAAACGAGTATTCATATTCAACTTCACCGACCAGTAGAACAATAATAAGCGATATAACTATAGAAAAAATGTTTGCAATTACCGTGTCACGCTTAAACAGATAAATTACAATCCATATTGCCGACCAGACAAATAGAAGAAAAGGAAATAAAAGGATTACTCCTCCCGCGCTTGTCGCTAATCCTCTGCCGCCTTGGATTTCACGAAGCATATTCTTCTTTAATCAATTTCCACAATACAAAATAAACCATGACCACAACCAATTCCTTCCGGCAGATTTAATTCAAAGTTTCTTAGTACACATGCCAACTGCGGCCCCATTACACTTGCCCAAAAATTATCTACAGGGAATCGTTGACTGTTTCTATAAAGCCAGGTAAGCATTTTTAATTCTTCTGAAAGTTCATTATCTGTTGACTCGATTAATTCTTTTATTAGTTTATTATTATTTTCAATTAACGCACCGCATAAGTTTATAACTATATTCCATTTATCCTGGTAAGATTTAATTCTGTTCCATTCTTCCGGATAATTATTTTTATAACAATCAAGGAATGATAAATCTGCTTTAAGCTCTATTACCCTGCCTTCATAATCTCTGTCAAAGAGTCTATTAACCTGGTAACGCAGGGGTTGAGGATGTGAGTTGAAAAATCCCGTATCGATATGTCTGCCGATAAATATTGAACGATCTTTTATTCTGGTCTTCACTTTTTTATTTTGTTTATTTGCAACTTTTTTAATTACCGCCAGCAGTTCTGCAGTACTCCAATATTTAACGAAATAGGATTCAACTTTTTCTGATTTTAACTTAGCAGGAAGATGTAGCCAAGACA
>DAIERC010000056.1 GCA_027347125.1 Ignavibacteriales bacterium | reverse complement strand
GCCGTCGTTACCCGAATACATAATTTTAGGATTTGACGGCATAAAAACCAGCGAGTGTTCATCGGAGTGCTGATTTGCATACGAGCTGTTATTATTAGACAAAGCGTAGCCGCCTATCCATCCATTTGTGTCGATGGCAGTAGCGAAACCGTCCGTAGAACGGTACAAATTAGTTCCGCCAATAACAACAAAATTTTCATCATCCGGTTTTACTTTTATTAAAAGATCGTAAGAATTTTGTGAATCAAAATTTCCGTTGCTGCCTCCTAGTTCAGGAATTTGATTTGAGCGGTCTTCCCAAGGGTTAGCCGCGCCGTCGGTATATTTCCACAAGCTATGGCCAAGTTTACCGCCGCCCGGTGTTTCTGCCAAAACATAAAGTACGCTTTGATCGGAAGGCGCTAAACCAAGTACAATCCGGTTATATGCCGTAGGCCAGGCTGCCGGAGTTATTTTTTCGAAACTGCCGGGCAAACCTGTAGCGGATCTCCATATTCCGCTTGCCGTATCGTTGCTGTTGCTTAACGCCGCATAAACAACTCCGGAATTAGTAACAGCAACATCAGTATAAGTAGAAGACTGCAAATCGCCAAGTACTGTTGCCCAGGTTTGTCCTCCGTCGGATGATCTTACCACACCGCCCAGCAGAGCGGCATAAATAACATCCTCATTTGTTCTTGAAGGATCCACGGCAATATTCCAGACATAATCAAATGGTCTTAAAGTTTGCGGTGTAGTATTGGCAGTTGAAGGTAATACATTCCATGTAAAACCGCCGTCAACAGATTTATAAATTCCGTTCCCCCGGTATGGAGAATCACCGCCTCCGTCAGCTGAGTTACCGGTTCCTTCACCGGTGCCGTAATAAAACACATTGGTGTGCCCGGCTCTTGTATCTTGAGTAATACAAGAAACACTTTGTAGCTGCTGTGGCTGTGTAGTTTTTTTCCATGTAGTTCCGTCATCGGTAGAAATCCACATTCCGCCGGACACGCCGCCCGCTAGAAGATCATTCTCATTAGAAACATCAATAGCCATGGCTCTTGTACGGCCTCCTCTATTTGTAGGCCCGAGCGAAGACCAGCTTAACGCTTCAATTTTTTGCATACCTTTTTGAAGCCTTACCGCTTCGGCTAAAGGTAATTTTTTTGCGAAATCAAGTTCACGTTGTCTTATGTTTTTTGGAATGCTGTTGGTCTTAGGATCTCTAAGCATTCTAAACTCATATTCCTGCCTTGCCAATGGATTTTCGTCTTTTTCGTTTTCTTTCCCGGCGGCTATTCCATGTATGTTTTGCCATTTTTTTGCCGGCGGGTTTGATAATAAAACAAATCCCATTAATACGAATAGAATGCCAAGTAAACTATATTTCATTTAAGCACCATCAAATAGTTGTTAAAATATTTTTAATTATTTTTTCTATAACCGTAGATCGTAAAAAAATTACCTTTACCGGCGGTTCCACTTTCTAATTCCTTTTGTATATCGCCTAAAAAAGAATCGCCGATTTTTAACCCTGGATAAAAATCTTTCATGCCGGGAAATAATTCCTTTGTTGTGGGGCCGAGTGTAAATTTAAATTTTATGGTTATTTCTTTGCCTATGCCCAACGGTGGGAAACCTAACCCGTAGCCCCAAACCGAATCAACCTTTACTACGGCGGTACACGGTACTTTGGAACACGGATTATTTTTGTTGCCGGAATCAAGTGTAGAATCAATCCGGACTATTGTCCCGGTTATTCTACAATGCCCGGGAGAAATGTTTTCAGATACTTTTGTTGTTCCGGCATTAGCGCCGGATGATTTTGTTCCTTTTAAAATTTCCTTGTTACACCCGCTTGAAAAGCCGAGATAAGCCATAAAAGCGACAAATAGAAAAAAGTTTTTCATAGTTCCCTTTTATTAGTAAAAAAAGAAATAGCTATTTTGTACGAAATTAATTCATATGGTAAAATTAATTAACCGTTCCGCACACAAAATTACAATTCGCATTTTAAAAAAGATGTGAAATCTTAGGTATGGAATTTATGATATGTATTTTAAATTATTGTGACATAGATAATAAGAATTTATGCCGGTTAAATATTTATCTCAAGGTTTTTAATATTTAAGTGAGTAATAAAAAATGAGATAGAACAACTTTATAGTTAAAATTTTTTTTAATTTAGCAACTGAATTTTTAATTAATACAACCAGGTATAAATGAGTAAGCAAAAATCGATTCCGCATTCGAAAGAAATTCAAAAGAGAAAAAACATCTCTGTTTTTAAAGTAGTTTCAATTGTTATTGTACTGGCAGTAATAATATTTTTGGCGATATCAAATCTTCTAAAGAAAAACGAAACGGATACGGAATATATGTTCAGGAAAGACGGCACGCTTACATTCCTTAACGATAGCAGCCAGGTTAAAGCTAAGATAGATATTCAAATTGCGGATAACGACTTTGATAGGGAACTCGGTTTGATGTTCAGGAAAAGTATGCAAGAAAACCAGGGAATGCTTTTTATCTTCCCGCAGGATACAATCCAAACTTTCTGGATGAGAAATACTTTTATTCCATTAGACATGGTATTTATAAATTCGCAGAAAGAAATTGTATCGATAAGTAAAAACACAAAAACTCTTTCGGATCAAACCTATTCTTCGAGCGGGCCCGCGCAGTACGTTCTGGAAGTGAACGCCGGTTTTTGCGATAGGTTTAATATCAAAGACGGAGATAAGATAAATTGGAATAGTTCAAAATAATTACTGCCGTAAAATCCTTCTTCCGCGAGATATTGTTTTGTTTATAAAATTTGATCTAAAATTCCGCGCTAATGCCTATTGACGGCAGTATACCGATTGATTTATTTACTTTGGGGCTTTGAGTACGCGGGTCCCAGCGTACGTTTGTTTCGTTCTGATGATTATAAATATTCTGAACATCTATGTAAGTTATCAGCGTCCACTGGTCTAAATACCATCTTTTATCAACGCGAATGTCAAGACTGTTATTAGAATTTAATCTCGCCGAATTATAATTAGCTACGCTTTGAGTTCCTTCCGTGTTGAACGGCGTGTATGTTTTACCCGTAGAGTACCTGAATTTAAAACTTGCTTCCCACTTTTCGTTAAATTTGTAGCCGCCGGCAATATTAAATATCCACGGCTGATCGTAACTGCCGGTTCTTTCAATCCCATCCAAAGAAATGTAATCGGATTTGCTGTAAGTGAGACTGACTATCCCATAAAGCGGAATATCAGACATTTTCTTTTGCAAAGACAATTCTACTCCCCGCGCGGTTCCCCATCCCGCACTGATCAGTGTTTCCAAACCAAACGATGCAAAGTTATCATCAGCGCCGGCAAAACCCGCGCCTGTATTAACCAAAACCAGGTACGGACGTTCCAGACTTGCGGGATAATCGGAATATTTTTTTATAAATCCTTCCAGCTTTAGCTGCAGATCTTCTCTTAGTTTTCGATCGAAACCCAAAACGTATTGAGCCGCTTTTATATCCTTTAGCGATTTACTATTTCCTTTTTCGGCAAGCCATATATAAGAAGGAGACTGGTAATAAATTCCAGTGCTGAAGTTTATATTCGTCAGTTCATCAAACATGTACGAGGCAGAAAACCGGGGACTGAGATAAAGATTGTGTTTAAGCGGACTAAAATAATCGAGCCGGACTCCGAAGTTTGCGTTCAGCCTCTCGAAAATCAGAATATTATAATTTAAATAAGCCGCTAATTTTATATAATTCTTAGTTTCGTTTAAAGAAGTTCTAGACAATGTATCGCCGAATGTGGTAACAAATTCGGGCGATAAAATATCCGCGCCGAATTGTATAAATTTAATTTCACTTCCGGTATTTATTTCAGAAGCAGGCGACAGCTTGTAAGTTAAATCGGCACGCAGAGAATTTTCAGCTTCATTGGAGATGTTGGTAAATAACGGGTTTAACATGGAATCTTTTTGAACAGAATTATAATCGGTAAAATTTCTGCTGAGTGTTAAATTCAGAAACCCGTCTTTGAACAAACTCCTATAGCTTATTCCGGCTACATACTGGTTTTGGTTACTACCCAGAATTCTTGAATTATCGTACCTTTGATCTGCCGAATTGTTAAAGAATTTTACCCTATCGAATGCACCTATAAATAAGATTGAAAGGCTGTTGTTGTTACTTATCTTCAGATCATACTTCGAAAGCAGGTCATAGTATTCCGGCACGAACCCGAAACCGGCCGCCTTGAATATGAAATCGAGATAGCTTCTTCTTGCCGAGAAGATGAAACTGCTGTTTTGAGAAACCGGCCCTTCAAGATCCAAACCGAATTGACTGGCGGAGATTGTGGCTTTGCCGCCAAGTTTGTCTTTTCTTCCGTCCCTTAAATTAATGCTTAACACGGAAGAAATCTTGTCGCCATAAAGTACTGGAAACCCCCCGGTAGAAAATGAAGTGCCTTTTACGAAATCCAGATTAATAAAACTTAACGGCCCTCCGGTTGCGCCTTGAGTTCCGAAGTGATTGATATTGGGAACAGGTATACCGTCAACCAAATATAAATTTTCCGAAGGAGCGCCGCCTCTTACTATTAGATCGTTTCTTCCGGCGTCCGCCTGTGCAACACCCGGTAAAACAGACAGCGCTCTTACTACGTCCTCAAATCCTCCCGGGGTTCTTCTTATCTCCTCATAACTAAAATTTCTAACGCTGTTTACTTCCAGAGGATTTTGGGTAAAATAATCAGATGAAACCGTTACACCCTGAAATTTTATAACGGCTTCATTCAATTCAAAATCTATTTCCGCAGGCCGTGAATTAGTTACAATAATATCCGTTTTAATTACCGAAGTGTAACCTATTGATGAAGCTTTCAACTGGTAGGAATCCGCGCGAAGATTACTAATTTTATAAAACCCGTTTTCACCTGTTGCCGCGCCTATACCGGTGCCCGGAATAATAACGTTCGCACCGATCAAAGGTTCTCTAGTAACAGCATCGATCACTCTTCCAGTAATAATTCCGCCGCTTTGCGCGCTAATTGTTTTTGGTAATAATAAAAGCAGTAAGAGAAACAGAATTATTTTAAAGAACTTCATAATATTTTTTTATTTTACTGCGTTTATCATCTAAATAATAATCTAAAAAGTTTATTTGGAACGGTCGAGATAAAATTATTTGCCGTATAATTCTTCTTCGACAAGCTCGCAAAGTATGTGGGCAACGGTAATGTGACCCTCCTGAATTCTTTGAACATTTGAGGAAGGAATTGTTACCGGGTAGTTTACCATTTGTTTAAGCTTGCCGCCGTTGCCACCGAGAAATCCGATTACCTTCATGTTTTTAACTTTTGCGGTTTCAACGGCTTTAATAATGTTGCCGGAATTACCGCTTGTGGAAATAGCCAACAATACATCGCCTTCATTTCCTAATCCTTCAACGTTTCTTGCAAAAACATTTTCAAAGCCGATATCATTTCCGCCGGCGGTTAAATTTGAAGTATCGGTTGTTAAAGCTATTGCCGGCAAAGCAGGCCGTTGAATTTTATGGCTTAACCTGATCATCAATTCTGTGGCAATATGCTGGCAATCGGCAGCGCTACCGCCGTTGCCGCATAATAAAAGTTTATTCCCTTTTTTATAAGCTTCAACAAGTATATCAACCGCGTTGGTTATGTCATCTATGCATTCGTCCAAAATTTTCTTTTTTGTTTCCGCGCTCTCATTAAGTGAATCGATAATAAATTTTTTCTTGTCCAACATTGTATCCTATTAAAAAAAATTATAAAAGCATTTATACTGTAATTGACTGTTTAATATGCACCGCTTCGGAAAAATTCTTAATTAAATTCCAGTTGGCCTCATCTTCAAAGAAATTACCCGTCACAATAATTTTGGCGCCGCTTTCTACTTTTTCCCTCGCGGTTTGCGGCGCTTTAATTCCGCCGCCCACAATTACCGGGACAGAACAATAATCCGAAACGGCTTTTATCATTTCATTCGGTACCGGATTATCGGCGCCCGAACCGGCTTCGAGGTAAATTAATTTCATACCGAGATATTCGGCGGCAAGAGCCGTAGCGGCGGCTATATCGGGCTTGTTGCGCGGTATAGGTAAACTGTTGCTGAAATATTCCGCTGTAGTTAATGAACCCGACTCGATAATCATATAACCGGTTGGTATCGGTTCTAGTTTCTTTTTTTTAATTACCGGCGCCGCAAGAACCTGCTTTCCTATAAGATGTTCGGGGTTTCGTCCGCTTACAACCGATAAGAATAAAATAGCATCGGCAGCTTCAAAAACCTGCTCTACTCCGCCCGGAAAAATTATTGCCGGCAAATTTGTTATTTCTTTTACCTTTTCAATAAAGCTTTCAAAATCTCCGTCTAAAATTAAACTGCCGCCAACCAGAAATCCGTCAACACCGCACTTTTCACAATGCCGTATGAACGGGAATAATTTATCTTTCGATATTCTTTCGGGATCAAGCAATATTAAATATGCCGCGCCCTTTGCCGATATTGTGTTAAGCAGGTAATCGTAAATCATAATTAATTAAAGATTTGTTGTCGGGAATATATAAATTTTGATTTATATAAAAAAGCACGGACTAGTGTCTGTACACGGTATTCCCCATATCATAAGGGCTAAAGTGATCCTGATAATTCCGGTTTGCTCTCTATTCTATTTTTAACTCTTTCTATTTCCCAACGATGTAAAAACGTTTGATTGGCCTATCCTTCCTATTTTATTATGGTCAGGGTCCCGTTAGGTATTAAATAAAACCTCCGTTTATTCCGGATAACCAAGTAAGCGAAACGGAACTTCGCTTTACAATTTCAAACAAGAGCCTAATTGTTGAAAATATAAATATAATCGGTTCCTAATAGCCAGTTTGTAATCGTGCCGATTGCCGCCCCGGCCACAGTATATATTAAGATATATCCCGGGAGTTTATCGATGTTATCCTTAGACGAATTTACCGTAATACTTTTAACCGCACCAACTACTGCGCCGACAATAGAGCCCACGGTTAAACCTGGAATTATATTTCCCGATTTTGATTTATAACTTATCTTGCTTACTGTGCTAACAGGTGCTATTGCAGAATATGAGTCGATTGTTTGCAATTCTACGAATCGAAGTGAATCATTAACAGAACTAAG
>DAIERC010000037.1 GCA_027347125.1 Ignavibacteriales bacterium | reverse complement strand
TAAAATTTCTAAAACATATTCGCTCAAAAAGGAATACCGAACTTGTTCAATTAAAATTAAACGCGTTAAAATCTGCCGCAGAAGGAAATTCAAACCTGATGCCCTTTATACTTGATGCGGTAAAAGAATATGCAAGCGTAGGGGAAATTTGCAATACGCTGCGTTCCGTATTCGGCGAATACAAGGAACAGGTATTTATATAAACCGGTTTTGTAAAACTCAATTAGCAAAATATTTGGCTGAGCATTTGCTCAGTCAAATATTTTCAATAGTTAAGACTTTTCCGTCTTTTCTTTTTTTATAGTGGAAATACCAAAAGGCAAATATGCAGGGCATACACCGGCTATAGCGGTGAACAAAGGAACCACACCAATTATTCCCCACCAACTCTGGTATATAAGTCCCAATAGAATTATTACAACTCCAAGTATAACGCGAACGACCTTATCAATGCTGCCGACATTCTTTTTCATTTTACCCTCTTTCTGTTGCTCAAAAAAATATGAGATTTAGAAAACATTTATGAAAATATGATTCGCACATTAATTAAAGGATTCAACACAGCTATAAATTAAGTATCCGCAACGCCAATATCAAAAAGAAATTGCAACCGTGAATAATTTTTCATGAACAGCTACCTGAGGCAATATTCAACTATGGTAACGCAATCTTCAAACGGGTTTTCGGAAATTTCACCGTGCCCGGCACCGCTTACTTTTATCGTAAGTTTTTCGGCAGCCTTTTTAATATTATCAGGAACAGACGCATCGTCTTTTATCCAATTTAGCTGGCTTAGAGCCGATATGTTTTGAGCTCCGTAATTATTCCCGCGCCAGTAATTTATTGCCAGCCCGGCTCCCCTTCGCGCGCAAACTCTTGCCTTGCCAATATTGCCGTTGTCGATTGCTTTTTTTATACATTCAATTTCTTTATCAATCTGCATTCTAACAACAGCTTTAACCTGAAGCATTTTTATCTTTCTTAATTTGTCTCATTAAACTTTTGGCTTCTTCCGAAAGTGCATACTTTATTTCACCGGGGCAAGTTATTGCTCTGAACAATTCAACATTCGATTTTTTCAAAATCGTTTTAATTTCTGAAAGCTTAAAATAAGCGCCTTCAAAAACAATCTCGTTTTTATTCTCGTTTATTTTATATTCGGCCATATAATTTTAATTCCAAGTTTTAGTGTGAAGTTTCGGCCAAGTTTATATCTTCAAACCCAAAAGCTATTTTATCCATTCACTAAATTATAAATCGATAATTGCCAGACCGCCGCCGGAAGTTTCTTTGTATATGCTTGGCAAATCATGCCCGGTTTGGTTCATGGTTTTAACAATCATATCAAACGAAACTAAATGCCTTCCGTCTGATAAAAGTGCGTACGTGGCGGTGTTTAATGCCCGCTCGGAAGCGAACGCGTTTCTTTCAATGCACGGAACCTGCACCAGTCCGCCGATTGGATCGCATGTTAAGCCTAGATGATGTTCCATTCCTATTTCCGCGGCATATTCTATTTGAGAAGGCGTACCGCCCAATAACTGTGTTGCGGCCGCAGATGCCATTGCGCATGCAGTGCCGATTTCTCCCTGACATCCTACTTTTGCACCTGAAATAGATGCGTTTTCTTTTACGATATTACCTACCAAACCCGCTGTTGCCAACGCTCTTAATATCTTTTGTTCCGAAAAATCAAAACTGTCTTTTAATGTTTTAAGAACTGCCGGCAATACACCGCTCGATCCGCAGGTTGGCGCCGTAACAATTTTACCGCCCGAAGCATTTTCTTCGGCAACCGCAAGCGCATAAGAAAATATTAATGTTTTACCTTTAAGCGAGCCGCTAAAATTTTTTGCTCTTACATAATATGACGATGCTTTTCTGCTTAACTTCAATCCGCCTGGAATAATTCCTTCATGATCAATTCCCCTGTCTATCGTATCCGTCATTACATTCCACACTTCTTTCAGGTAATCGTAAATTTGTATTCCTTCTGTTTCTTCAACGTATTCCCAGAATGCCTTACCGGTTTTCCTTGTCCATTCTAGAATTTGATTCATCGTAGTTAACGAATAAACCTTCTCTTCCGCTTCATCGTTTTCGAAGTCGGTAATCTTTCCCCCGCCTGTGCTGTAAACAATCCATTCGCCTAATAAATTCAAACCGGAATCAAATGCCTCAAACTTCATTCCGTTGGGATGTTTCGGCAGTATAATTTCGGGTTTCCAGATAATTTCAGTTGCAGCAGGAGAAAAAGCTTCGTTTATGGCTTTATCTGTTTGATGCCCTTTCCCCGTAGCGGCAAGGCTTCCAAATAAAGTTGCACGATATGAATTTTCGTTGCCGTATTTTAATTTAAATTTTTCCGCCGCTTTTCTCGGGCCCATGGTGTGACTGCTTGAAGGGCCGTAGCCTATCCGATAAATTTCTCTTATAGATTCCATATACATTCTTTAATTATAAAATCACGTAAATATTTTTTAATAATTGATGCAAAGTTAACAGATTTTAAACAAATTAAAGAATGAAAAAACGTCGTTGATTTTTAATGATATTTACTGTCGCGGATCTCCTTTCAAATAATACCCTGAAACCTTTTTAAATGCGTCCGAAGTACGCGTACCGGGCACACCGTCTACCTTAACATAAATACCCGGAAATTTATTCAGGAATGTTTGAAGCTCTTCGGCATATTGATTTTTTTTGTTGGAAAATTTTATAAAGGCTTCTTCACCGGTAGAAACTGCGGGCACAGCGGCAAATGTTATATCGTTTTTCTCAGCCATTCTTCTCAGTATGACAGCAGCACCGCATTGGTTCGATACCGCGGTATCAGACCATCTTCCGTCGGCCACATATTTTCCGCCTGTATAGTTATTTGAAAAACTCCAAAGGTAAGGTGATAGCACTTGCGGATGATGCTGCCTGTAACCCCAGCCGTTGTATCCTTCAATTTTATAAAGAAGCCCCGGCAGCGACCAATCGCTCCACGAATTTAATTTTTGAAACGTTAATGAGTCTGCCGCACTTTCTTCCCATGTAAACGGAGGGTTACCGTTCGGCGGCCTGCCTGCCGGAATATGAACGGTTCTGTTTGTAAGCGGATCGCCGTTATGAAGATGAGTATTAAAATTAAGTGATGATTCCATGTTGTGAATTACGGCTATAAAGTACCAGGGAATTCCCAGCGCGTTACCGGCAGATTCGTATCTATCTTTGTTATCAATTATTTTTTTTATAAGAAACTCAACCTGTGCCGCTTTAGTTGTTGAGACTATACAACCGTCAAACAAGCGTTGATATTCATCTTTTAACGCGGAAGTTAATGGTATCATAGTCATTGCGGGTTCTCCTCATGTTTTTCTTTTATAAGAGACAATAAATCTATATCTACCCGTTTGCCTTCCGCTAATTGTTTTTCCGGTATTAAAGCGGAATACTTCCCTTCTTTTGACGAAGTTTCCGCTTTGATTTTGTAAGCTCCCGCGGCGATATTTTTAAAAATATAATTTCCTTCTCTATCGGTTTCCGTTTCAACAGACTTGCCTTTGCCGTCCGCGCGTACCAAAGTAACCTTAACTTTTTCCGGCGTTATTTCTTTAGCGCCTGCCGGAAGTTGAACTTTGCCGGCGATAACTATTTTACCCGCGGCTTCTTCCTCGGCGGTAATTTTGCCCGGAAGTATAACGTCTTTTATTTTATTTAAAAGCTCAATGGCTCTGCCGGAAAAGAATCCCAGTATAAATGAAATAACAAGCAGTTCAAGAGACGAGTTATCGTAATTTACATTGCCCGTAAGCAAATTGTAACTGAAAACAATAACAAGCGCGATTAACGGCGCGTAATAAATCTTTGCAAGGTATACCGGCATTTCTTCTTCTTTAAAATTCTTATTTCGCATTGCTTCGGAAATAAAATAAAGAAGACTTGCAATAACCCCGAAGATAGCCCAGAACACCACTTCCAGGTATTTGGTATCGGTGTTCAACCAGAAATAATTCCATGTAGAAATTCTTATCGAAGGCATCGCGCTGAGTAGTTCGCTTGATTTTAACGAAGAATATTTATTGAAAAAATTTGCCGCGGTTACGGAATCGGCCGGGCGAACGCTGTTTACAATGTACATTAAAGCATCATGAACCCTTACCGCATCCGCTATTTTACTTGTGTCGTTTAATATTAAAGATACAACCGCTTTGTCTCCGTCACTTAATTTGGAATCGATACTGCCGGGTATATAAAAATGCATTATGAAGTAAACGACTACCATTAATACAAGAAATACAACCAGTGTTGTAAGCGACTGCCAGGGCTGCGGCGTGAATTCTTTGGGGGCGGCATTTTCGTCTGCGCTCATGTTTACTCTCCTTTAGATTTAATATGTTTTTAAATATCAAAGAATAAATCGTAAAAGTATTAAAAGAGCTTTTCAAAATTTTAACCGGCAATCAACTGAATTACAAACTACGGTTTTAGTTTGTTCCCCTGCATCAGTAAAAATCAGTATGGAAGAATTGAGAACTGCGATAGAAATAACCGAAACTTTTTCAATAATGTCAATAAAAATAATTATGCGGGTTTTTATCGTATAGACGGGGCATGCCCCGTCTATACATAAATTACGTTATTTGATCAGCAACATCTTCTTAGTTGAGACAAAGTTGTTTGCTTTCATTTGATAAATGTATACTCCGCTTGGTAAATCCGAAGCGTTAAACATTACTTTAAAAGCTCCCTTATTTTTATATTCATTCACCAGCGTTTTTACTTCACGGCCAAGAGCGTCGTATACTTTTAACGTTACAAAACCTTCTTCGGGTAACTGGTAATTAATAGTAGTAACCGGATTAAAAGGATTAGGATAACAAGATGTTGAATAGTCCGTGATCCGCTCAATCTCATTTGCTTTTTCTAATGAAGAGCTAATTTCTTCGTTATACTTTAATGCTAATTTACCATATAGTACCACTTGATACCACGTATCTGCGTAAGAATTTTCCACCGAGTAGTATGCCCGCACATCATAGCGTAATAGATCATTGGTATAAGTAGATGTACCCCAATATTCATAATCGGTATAAGTTTGAACTCCTCTGTTTACAGTCGCTATCATGCTAGTAGTTATTGTTCCATCCTTCTGCTTTACGTTTCTCCAAATCTGATATTGGGTAACATTTGGATTCGGGTTATCCGTCCAGGTTAAAATGACAGGCTGATTTGGAGCTCCTAATGC
>DAIERC010000225.1 GCA_027347125.1 Ignavibacteriales bacterium | reverse complement strand
TGCCTGCTTCAATTAGCGCTTCTTTTACCTCCTCTAACTTGTGAGGTCTTATTACTGCGTCTATCCTTTTCATGTTTTATCCTTTATTGTTTGTTACTGATTGTATAGTTAAACCCAAATTCATAAAGAAAACAGAAAAATATACTGTCTAAGCCGTGTATACCCTTATTTAGTAATTAAGATAAATATAAAAACCTAAATAAATAAGGCAAATTAAATTAATACATTAATAATTAAGAAATTAATATTGTTTTGTCAAGGATTTTATGTGGTTTTTTTTAACTGCGGGTTAAAATATTTCTGTAAGCCGAAGGGTTTTGCTTAGTAACAAAGATATTAACAAATAAATTTGCCTTTACTAAATATGATATTCCTCACTTTGCTTTTATATGACATGCTCTTTATATTTGAAACTTAAATTTCTAATACTTGAAATCTAAAGAGCGGATAAAATTGATAAAAGATTTGAGTCATTTCGTAGGTCAAGAAGTCACACTTAAAGGGTGGCTATATAATAAAAGATCCAGCGGTAAAATTAAATTCTTAATTCTTCGTGACGGCACAGGGCTTTTGCAATGTGTTTATTTCAAAGGAAATGTTTCCGATGAAGTCTTTGATATGGCCGATAGGATAGGCCAGGAATCATCAATTGAAGTTACGGGAAAAGTAAAAGCTGAGCCCAGATCACCCGGCGGTTATGAATTGGATGCGACCGGGTTAAAAATAATTTCGGAAGCGCACGATTACCCGATTACTCCTAAAGACCACGGCGTGGAATTCCTTATGGATAACCGCCATCTCTGGTTAAGATCCAGCAGGCAGGTTGCCATAATGAGAATTAGGCACCGTTTGGTAAAAGCTATCCGTGATTTTTTTGACGGAAGAGGTTTTACCTTAATGGATCCGCCTATATTAACCCCGGCAGCTTGCGAAGGTACTTCCACTCTGTTTGAAACTCAGTATTTTGATATTGGTAAAGCATACTTAACTCAATCCGGTCAGCTTTATGCCGAGGCCGGCGCAATGGCTCTTGGTAAAGTATATACATTCGGGCCAACGTTCCGCGCCGAGAAATCAAAAACCAGGAGGCATCTTACCGAATTCTGGATGGTTGAACCGGAAGTAGCTTTTGCTGATTTAAATGATGATATGGACCTTGCCGAAGAATTTTTGGAATATATCGTTCAGACAATATTGAATGAAAGAGAAGAAGAGTTAAAGATTCTGGAAAGAGATACAACTTTATTAAAGAATGTTAAACGTCCTCTTCCAAGAATTAGTTACGATGAAGCTGTTGAAATACTAAAGAAAAGCGGAAACAAATTCGGCTGGGGTGATGACTTCGGAGCGCCTGATGAAACTGTAATCTCAAGTCAGTTCGATCGGCCGGTAATGGTTCATCGATATCCTTCCGTAGTTAAAGCGTTTTATATGAAAAGGGATCCGGAGAACGAAAAGCTTGCTTTAGCCGTTGATGTTCTGGCGCCCGAAGGTTACGGCGAGATTATCGGCGGTAGCCAGAGGGAAGACGATTTTGATGTTTTACTAAGTAGAATAAAGGAACATAATCTGCCGCAGGAAGCATTTGAATGGTATCTTGATCTTCGACGTTACGGTTCGGTACCGCATTCCGGTTTCGGCCTTGGGCTGGAACGAACACTTACCTGGATTTGCGGTCTGGAGCATGTTCGGGAAACAATACCTTTCCCGCGCTTGATTTACAGAAATACTCCATAATGTTTGGGTATTAATTAATTTTTAGAAAACCTAAACTAGAAAAATTTAATGTCTCTAGAATTAATCTTATTTATAGTTTTCGGCGGCATTGCCGCCGTATCAGCGGTCTTAACAATAACAAGATCCAACCCGATTATAAGCGCGCTATTTTTAATCTTGAACTTTGCCGGGCTTGCCGGGTTATACCTTTTATTAAACGCACAATTTATAGCTGTTGTTCAGGTTATTGTTTACGCCGGCGCAATTATGGTTCTCTTTCTTTTTGTTATTATGCTTCTTAAACCCGAAAAAGAAAAATTATTCAGTACGCATCCGCAGTTAAAAATATTTGCCTTAATAATAGCCGCGCTTGTTTTTGTTCAGATTGCGTACATGATATTTCTTTCTCATCCGGATACCGCAAATGCTAATGTAGCCGCAAGCGTTAAAGCCGGAACGGTTGAACAAATAGGAAGAGAGTTATACACAAATTACGTTTTACCTTTTGAAGCCGCCGGTTACTTATTGCTGGCAGCTACAATAGGGGCATTGGTTTTAGCTAAAAAGAAATTCGAATAATCAATATGAATATACCAATAGAATATTTCCTGATTCTCAGCGCATTCATGTTTATTGTTGGTGTTGCGGGAGTATTAACTAGAAGAAATGCCATCATCGTTTTTATGTCCATCGAGTTAATGCTTAACTCCGCCAATCTAACTTTAGTAAGCTTCTCATCCTATATGGGAAATTCAATCGGCCAGCTATTTGTATTCTTTGTAATGACGGTAGCCGCTGCTGAAGCTGCCGTAGGGCTTGCTATTATCATAGCGATGTTCAGAAATAAATTAACTTTGAATATTGACGAAGTCAATATCTTTAAATGGTAATATTATAATTTGGTTTTGCAATTTAATTCAGAACTTTAATTTATGACTCACTTAATCTACTTAACTGTTCTATTGCCGCTCGCCGGTTTTCTTATAAACGGATTGTTCGGCAGTAAAATTAAAAATGAAAAAGTTATCGGCATTATCGGTAGCGGAACAATCGGGCTTTCTTTTTTAATTGTGCTGGGCGCATTCTTTCAAACATTGGCTCTTCCCGTAGATCAAAGGCAAACCATTGTTAACCTTTTTACATGGCTTCAAGCAGGCGGGCTTAATATTAATATCGCTTACCAGGTCGACCAGCTTTCCCTGGTAATGGCTCTAATCGTTACCGGCGTTGGCTTTATAATCCATGTTTATTCAATAGGGTATATGCATGGCGATAAATCCTTCTGGAGATTTTTCTCTTATCTTAACTTGTTCATCTTTGCAATGATGAATTTGATAATGAGCGATAACTTTGTTCTTCTTTTCCTCGGATGGGAAGGCGTTGGCTTGTGCTCTTATTTGCTTATTGGTTTTTGGTATGACAGAAAATTTGAAAAAAGCACTACAAGCGATGCGGCTAAAAAAGCATTTATTGTAAATAGAATAGGTGACTTCGGGTTTTTACTTGGAATGTTTCTTATCTATTTAACTTTTGGTAGCTTAAATTTTAATGATGTTTTTGCAAAAGCCGCTGTCTTCAACATTCCTACCAGCACGTTTAATTTTATAGCTCTTTTCTTATTTATCGGCGCAACCGGTAAATCGGCGCAAATACCTTTATATGTATGGTTACCCGATGCCATGGCCGGACCTACACCGGTTTCAGCCTTGATTCATGCGGCTACAATGGTTACCGCAGGCGTTTATATGGTTGCAAGATGCTCAATTATTTTTGCCTCCGCTCCCGCTATAATGACGGTTATCGCAATAATCGGCGTATTAACCGCTATGTTTGCCGCTACTGTTGGGCTTGTGCAGAATGATATTAAAAAAGTTTTGGCATACTCAACCGTAAGCCAGTTGGGCTATATGTTTCTTGCTTTAGGCGTCGGAGCTTTTTCCGCGGGTATTTTTCATGTTATGACTCATGCGTTCTTTAAGGCTCTTTTATTTCTTGGCGCCGGATCAATTATCCATGCTATGCATGATGAACAAAACATTCAGCATTACGGCGGATTGAAAAAATATATGCCTGTTACTTATATAACTTTTCTTGTAGCTGCGTTGGCAATTTCCGGCATACCGCCGTTCTCGGGATTTTTTAGTAAAGATGAAATCCTCTGGTTCTCATTTACGAACGGCAATATTACTTACTGGTTTATAGGCGCGTTTACAGCGGTTCTAACTGCTTTCTATATGTTTAGGCTTATCTATTTAACGTTTGAAGGAAAAGAGAGATTCGGGCACGATAAGCATCCGCACGAGTCACCAAAGGTAATGACGGTTCCTTTAATAACGCTTGCGGTTTTATCTTTAATAGGCGGTTTTATCGGAATACCCACTTTATTTTCTGGCGAACACGGTAATAGATTTGAAAATTGGCTTGAACCTATTTTTGCGAACGCTCAAACAAAATTAGCTATGTTCGGAACGCATAGCCAATCTCAAGAAATCCTTTTTATGACCATAACGTTTATGGGTGCTGTAGCGGCTATACTTCTTGCAAGATACATGTATCTTAAAAACACCGAAGCGCCTTCAAGAGTGAGCAAGAAATTTAGCGGCTTGTATAATATATTATTCAATAAATATTTTGTTGATGAAGCGTACGATGCGGCAATTGTAACGCCTATTGTTAAAGGCTCCGAAAGCATCCTTTGGAAAATTGCCGATAATAAATTAATAGATGGTGCGGTTAACGGAACCGCGTCGTTAATCGGGTTCATATCAAAAGGAATTAGGAAAATCCAAACAGGCGTTGCCCAGTTTTATGCTTTAATGATGATGCTGGGGATAGTAATTGCATTATTCTGGATCATTCTAAGTTTATAATTTATGGAAAATAGCAACATCTTATCATACATACTTCTAACGCCGTTTATCGGCGCTTTAGTAGTCTTATTCTTCAATAAGAATAAAGATAATATTATAAAATATTTCGGCCTCGCCGTATCGGTGGTGGCATTTATATTATCTTTATTCCTTTATTTCAACTTCGATCCTAAAAACGGATCTTTTCAGTTTGTAGAAAAATTTTCATGGGTGCAAAACCTGCATATAAGTTATCACGTTGGTATAGACGGTATTTCTCTTCTGCTTATATTGCTGACCACCTTTCTTACGCCGCTAACTTTATTATCCAGCTGGAAAGCCATCAACCACAAAGTAAAAGAATTTACATTCT
>DAIERC010000017.1 GCA_027347125.1 Ignavibacteriales bacterium | reverse complement strand
TCCGGAGGAGAGTATACATCTAAAGAAATACTTGAACAGCCGGCATTGTGGTTAAAAGTTTGGGAATCAGTAAAATTACAAAAGCCGGAAATTTCTAAATTCCTAAATGAAGCAAGAAACAATTCTAACTTACATGTTATTCTTACCGGTGCGGGGACTTCGGCATATATCGGAGATGTTTTAGAAGGGACGTTCCAGAAGGCAACTGGGCTTATTACAAAAGCTGTTGCCACAACCGACCTGGTTACACACCCGTGGTTATATTTTCAAAAAGATAAAGACGTTTTATTAATTTCTTTTGCCCGCTCAGGTAACAGCCCCGAAAGCGCAAAAGCAATTCAACTGGCGGAACAACTTTCTCATAAAACTTTTAACCTGGTAATAACCTGCAACGGGAACAGCCGGCTTACGGAGATTGTTAAGAACACTACTCATCTAACCTTTTTATTGCCGCCCGAAGCGGATGACAAAAGCCTTGCGATGACAAGCAGCTTTACTTCAATGTTACTAACCGGTGTATTGATATCGGATATTGATTCCATTAATGAAAAAAAATCGGAAGTATCTCTTCTTAAAAATTACGGTGAAAAAATATTTAACGATTACCTGGATTCTTTAAAATCCGTTTCCGAATTAAATTTTGAGAGAGCAATATTTCTGGGGTCAGGTATGATGAGGGGTATAGCAAGAGAGTCTCAACTTAAATTACAGGAACTAACGGACGGAAAAATAATTTGTAAATATGATTCCTTCCTTGGTTTCAGGCATGGCCCAAAAGCAGTTGTAAATGAAAAAACATTGATGACGTTTTTATTTACAAATAATAAATATGCTAATAAATACGAAGTCGATTTGGTAAATGCAGTTAGCGGCGGAAGAAAGCCGGCTTACTCTATAGGAATTATGGAAAATAAAATAGAAGGCATTCACACAGATCTGGAAATCATTCTTGGAGACGGAAAAAATAAATTAAGTGAAGAACTGCTGGCGATAGTTTCTGTTTTACCGGCACAAATACTGGGTTTCTTTAAATCATATTGGTTCGGGCTTAGGCCTGACAATCCTTCGGAAAGCGGAATGATACATCGCGTAGTGCAGGGCGTAAATATATATTCCTACGAAAACGATGGCGCTAAATGATTGCGGTGGAAAATAAAATATTACCCGTAATAAAAGAACACAAATCCGGCATACCGGTAGGCATTACTTCCGTGTGTTCCGCAAACAGTTATGTAATTAAGGCCGCCATTCTTAACGCCAAAAAAAATAATAAAATTCTTCTCGTTGAATCAACGTCAAACCAGGTTGCTCAATTCGGAGGGTATACCGGGATGACACCTGAAGATTTTAAAAATTTTGTTTTCGAAACGGCTGATTCCCTGGAATTTTCTACAAGGAATATTATTCTAGGCGGCGATCATCTTGGTCCTAATGTATGGCAAAGTAAACCGGCGGCAAAGGCAATGGAAAATGCCAAAGAGCTTGTCTCTTCATATATTAAGGCCGGATATTCTAAAATACATCTTGATGTTAGTATGAAATGTAACGATGATGGTGATAGGCGAATACCATTGGAGCCGGCTGTTATTGCCGAAAGAACAGCGATATTGTGTAAAAGTGCCGAGGAATCTTTGACGCAAAGAGACCGGGAACTTGAATTACCTGTGTACGTTATCGGAACCGATGTTCCTCCGCCCGGGGGCGCAAAAGATGAAGACGATTTTATAATAATAACCGCTCCAGAAGAAGTTGAAGAGACAATAAATTTAACCAGGCAATCTTTTCGAAAATACGGACTAAACGATGCATGGAACAGAGTAATCGCAATTGTGGTTCAACCCGGCGTCGAATTCGGCGACAATAATGTATTTGATTATACTAGAAATAAATCGGCAAGATTAAAAAAGAAAATAGAGGAAGAAGAAAATTTTGTTTATGAGGCGCATTCAACCGATTATCAACTTGATGACTCTTTGAAAAAAATGGTTGAAGATCATTTTGCGATATTAAAAGTAGGGCCCTGGTTAACTTATACTTTCAGGGAAGCATTATTCGCCCTTGTTATGATTGAAAAAGAATTGCTCTCAACAAGAAAGGATGTTAACCTTTCCAATTTAACGGATGTTATAGATACAAGCATGAAAAAGAATCCCGCATACTGGGAAAAGTATTATGCAAGCACTGAAGAACATGAACTTCACATTAAAAGAAAATTTAGCTTTAGCGACAGGGTGCGGTATTATTGGAATGATAGCGCGGTTAAAGATTCCATAAGAAAATTATTTTTGAATCTTACTGATTGCAGGATACCGGTTACACTGATAAGCCAATTTTTACCGGAATCATATGAGGCGGTAAGAAACGGTGAAATTAAAAACCTGCCGGAAAGTTTGGTGTTAAATAGAATTGAACAAGTGCTGAACAAATATAATTATGCTACAATGGAAGGAATTTAATGAAATCTCGACCATGGTTAATATATGCAATAGTAACAACAACGTTCTGGGGCGTTTGGGGCGCGGTAATTGAGATACCTGAAAAAGCGGGCTTCCCTCCGACCCTTGGTTACACGGTTTGGGCTTTAACTATGATACTGCCCGCATTAGCTGCGCTGAAAATTATTAATTGGAAACTTGAGCATGATAGAAAATCTATTTTGCTGGGTTCAATAATCGGGTTTACAGGCGCGGGCGGACAGTTAATTTTATTTGAGGCATTAAAAACCGGTCCCGCATATCTTGTGTTTCCTTTTATTTCATTATCTCCGGTTGTAACAATTTTGCTATCGTATTTATTTCTAAAAGAACGAGCGTCAAAACGGGGATGGCTGGGGATTATTTTCGCGTTAATTGCCATTCCGTTATTATCATATCAATCACCCGATAGTTCTTTAACCTCCGGTTACTTATGGATAATTCTTTCACTTCTTGTCTTTCTTGCGTGGGGGCTGCAGGCATATGTAATGAAATTTGCGAATGATACAATGAAGGCCGAGAGTATTTTCTTTTACATGACGATCAGCGGCCTTATGCTGATTCCGCTAGCTTTATTCATGACGGATTTTTCACAAAGTATTAACTGGGGTTTTGAAGGCCCTTATCTTACCGCGATAATTCAAATATTAAATGCAGTCGGCGCCCTCACCATAGTATATGCGTTCAGATACGGCAAGGCAATAATAGTAAGCCCTTTAACAAACGCCGTAGCGCCGGTTATTACGATTATTATTTCTCTTATAATATACAGGATAATTCCAGAGCCGGTAATTATAATCGGGATGGTCATGTCTATAACATCAATATTGATTTTGACTTTTGAGGATGCCGGTGATGAGCCGGGAGTTGAAAATAACTTATCTAAGGAAGCGGTAAATGAATAATAAGAAGTTTGATGTACTTGTAGTCGGCGAATTAAACGTTGATTTAATTCTAAACAAGATAGAATCTTTTCCCGAGATAGGCAAAGAGAAATTAGCTAAAGATATGACTCTTACCCTGGGAAGTTCTTCTGCGATATTCGCCAGTAACCTTAGCTCGTTAGGAGCCAAAGTTGCCTTCCTGGGAAGAATAGGTAACGACAATTTCGGTGAGCTCGTAACCGGCAGCCTGCGTGAAAAAGGTGTGGATGTAAGTTGTATAGTAAAAGATTCTCACTCGAACACCGGGGCCACCATTGTACTTAATTATGAAAATGACAGGGCAATGGTTACATATCCCGGCGCAATGAATAATTTAAATATAAATGACATAACGAAAGACGCACTTTCACAGGCCGGGCACTTGCATTTTTCTTCTTATTACTTGCAACCGGGGATAAGAAACGATGTAGGAAAAATGTTCAAACTGGCTAAAGAGTTGAACATGACAACTTCATTTGATATGCAGTGGGATCCGGAAGAAAAATGGGAATTGAATTATGATGAAGTATTGCCATACGTGGATATTTTTTTACCTAACGAACAAGAGATACAAAATTTGACTAAAGAAAATTCAGTTGAGGAAGCGTTAAAAAAACTTTCCGGCAGATCGAATAACATTGTCGTTAAGATGGGTAACAAGGGCTCTCTGCTGTACAACGAAAGAAAAACAAATTACAAAAAGCCGTTTTTAAATACCGAAGTTGTAGATGCAATCGGTGCGGGCGACAGTTTTAATTCCGGCTTCGTATTTAAATTTATTACCGGTGCCGATTTAATTGAGTGCCAGGAATTCGGAAATTTAATGGGAGCTATAAATACAACCGCAGCCGGCGGTACCGCCGCTTTTACCAACTACCCGGAAATAATAAAAACTGCCAAAGAAAAATTCGGATATAAAGCTAAATGAAATTACAACAAAAACTAAAACAAGTTCAGAAACAGAACAAAGCATTATTGGCAACTAATTATTACAATTTTGAAACTTGTAAAGGAATACTGCTGGCCGCGCATGAATTGAAATTGCCTGTAATCTTACAATTAACAAAAAGTTCTCTTGATTATATGGGGCTAAGAACGGCGGTTAGGCTGGGCAGATCACTATCGGAAGAATTAAATGTTGAATCATGGATACACCTGGATCACTGCGACGAAATTGAAACAATTAAAAGATGCCTGGATGCGGGATTTGATTCGGTAATGATAGATGCCAGCGATAAACCGTTTGAAGAGAACATAGCGATAACCCAAAAAGCGGTTGAACTTGCAAAAAGCTACGACGTAAATGTTGAGGCGGAACTTGGAAGTGTTCCCAAATTAGGTCTTGATCTGGAAGAGGATAAGTTTACAAAACCGGATGAAGCAAAATTATTTGTTGATGAAACCGGTGTTAATGCGCTTGCGGTTGCAATAGGATCAAAGCATGGCTTTTATAAAGGGGAGCCAAGGTTAGATATGGATAGACTAAAAGAAATTCAACAAGCAACCAATGCGTGTTTGGTTTTGCACGGTGGGTCCGGCATTCCGGAATCTTCCGTGAAAAAAGCCATTGAACTCGGAATGGTAAAAGTAAATGTTGCCACGGAAATTAAGGATACTTTTATAAGAGCGCTAAAATCTATTTTGCAGAGTTCCGAAGAAATAGATTTAAGAAAAATATTTCCTAAAGCAACAGAAGCAGTAAAAATATTAGTTGAAGAAAAATTGAAAATGGTTTCATAATACCATCGGCATAAAGTATGAACTTTTTAAACTGATATTTGCAGTTTTAATATTCATGCTAATTTTTAATTTAGCAATAAATAAGAATAATAACGGCAATAAGATGAAAGCTATAATTTATTTTGAACAGTCGGGTTACTTATTAAAATCCAGCACGATTGCTTTATGTATGTTTTTATTTATTAGTCCTTTTTACAATAAAATATTTGCGCAGGAAGATTGGGCGAATAAAGTAAAAATAACAGCTTATTCCCTGGAAGCAAGCGCAATAGATTCTATTGTAAAAAACGCCTCTGATAGCTACGTTAACGGAATTGAAGTAGATAACGACATAACTGGGAGGTACCCAAGCTTTCTTAACCCAGATGAAAAACTTGCCGCAATCAAAGCCATTGCTGAAAAAGCCCATCAAACTGGAAACCACGCCTTTGTTTATATCGCGGGTTTGGAATGTATTACACCTAATGCCGCCAATAGCATACACACCCTTTATAAAGATCATCCTGATTGGGTGCAAAGAGACATTAACGGAAAGCCTGCAATATTTTCTGAAAAAAATGCCTTCTGGATTGCAAAAGGGGATGAGGATGCATGGATAAGTCCTTATGCACCTGAGTGGCGCAAGATTTATATGAAAAGAGTACGCCAGGTTGCGGCGACGGGCATTGACGGAATTTATGTGGATATACCTTACTGGATGACTCATTTTGAAGGATGGGAAAAAACCTGGGCAAGCTTTGATAAGTATACTGTTGCGGCATTCAAGAAAGAAACCGGCTTGAATGCGAAGAAGGATATAAAATTAGGCGACTTTAACGATCCGGGTTTTGTACAGTGGGTAAAATTCAGGATGAAAACAATTACGGAATTTTTGGAAGAAATAAGTCTTAATATAAAATCTGTAAATCCTAATTGTAAACTGATCCCGGAAATTTATCCGGGGTTAGACGAAGCCGCTGTAAGAGTTGGCGCTGATGTTTATCAAATTTATAAAATAGCCGATGTAATAACCCATGAATATAGTGTGGGGAAAGTTTATGCCGCCGAAAGGCAGCCGTTTGATTGGTTCAATTATATTACAGGTATCAAAACTTTTCGGGCATTCGCAGGAAATAAACCCACATGGATATTGAGCTACTCATGGTATAATAATAATGTTAAACCTCCGGAAGCAATGAAAAGCTTATTTGCTTCGGAAGTATTATCCGGTGCGAATGTCTGGGATGCGAAAGGTTATGTAATGTCTTCATCAAATGATATAAGTACCAGGAAACAAGTATACAAATGGATAGCTGCAAACGAAGATCAATTATATGACCAAAGAAAAAACAATAGTCCTATAGGTATTTACTTTTCACCAGCAACGCGCAATATGTTCCCCGACAACTATATTAAAAGCTACAACGGAATGCTGCTGCTGTTAACCAACAGCCACATAAATTATCAAATAGTAACACCGCGTACACTTCAGGATTTTAGCGGGAAGCTATTAATAGTGGATAATGCAGAATCTGTAAGCGATAATGAAATCGAATCAATTAAAAAACTGGTAAAGAAAGATGTTAAGTTCTTAATTACAAAAAATACCTTTTCATATGATGAGAATAGAGTTTTACGATCCGGCGATTTATTACAGACTTTATTTGATATTCGTG
>DAIERC010000006.1 GCA_027347125.1 Ignavibacteriales bacterium | reverse complement strand
TACGAATTATTCGGCCCCGACATCGGGTTGCTGTCGTTTTTCTTCTTTAATATAATCCGACTAAAGCCGGGGCAGGCTATATATACGGCGGCGGGCGTTCCGCACGCATACATTAATGGCAATATAATTGAGTGCATGGCTAATTCGGATAATGTTGTTAGGGCGGGGCTAACAAATAAATTTAAAGATGTTAAAACTTTGCTTGAAATTATTAAGTACGATTTTAAGCATTATGAAATTATTAATTCCGAACAGAAAACGGATGAAGTAACATACAAAACAGGAGCGGAAGAATTCGAGGTTTCATCTTACCGGAAGCCGGCCGGATCAAAAAGAAAAATAAAAACCGAAGACAAACCTTTTGTATGTCTTGTAACTGGTGGAACTGTTGAAATAAAATGGGAATTAAACGGTGATAAATTTATGCAAAAATTTTCAAAGGGAGAGTCGTTTTTTGTCCCGGCCGCTTTGGCAGAATACGAAATCTTTGCTGCTGATACCGCCGAATACTTTTTAGTTACGATTCCGTAGTTATAATATATTTAGGAATATAATTAACATATTCTATTTTAATTTTAAGGGAAAATGAAAATGTATATACCAAGTGAAGGTCGCTATGATAAAATAAAATATAATAGATGCGGTAAAAGCGGGCTAATGTTGCCGGCAATATCATTGGGGCTTTGGCATAACTTCGGCAGGGTAGATGTTTTGGAAAACTCGCGCGCAATGGTAAAACATGCTTTTGATTTGGGAATAACTCATTTCGACCTGGCGAATAATTACGGTCCGCCGTACGGGTCGGCTGAAGAAACCATGGGATATATTTTAAAACATGATCTTTCTTCCTACCGCGATGAATTGATTATTTCATCGAAAGCCGGTTATGATATGTGGCCGGGGCCCTACGGAAATTGGGGCTCGCGGAAATATCTTACAGCAAGTATAGACCAAAGTTTAAAAAGGATGGGATTGGAATACGTTGATATTTTTTATCATCACCGTCCCGATCCCGATACACCGCTCGAAGAAACAATGGATGCCCTGCATGATATAGTTAAAAGCGGAAAAGCGATTTATGCCGGCATTTCAAATTATCCGGCTGATTTAACAAAGAAAGCCGAACAGATATTGAAATCTATGGGAACGCATTGCCTTATTCATCAACCAAAATACAGCATGTTTGAGCGATGGATTGAAGACGGATTGATAAAAGTATTAAGTGAAGAGGGAATCGGCAGCATAGTATTCTCGCCTCTTGCGCAAGGTTTATTGACGGATAAATATTTAAAAGGCATTCCGCACGACTCAAGAGCGGCAAAGCCTACGGGATTCTTGAAGCCTGAGCAGGTAACCGATGAAAAAATTAAAAAAGTAGCCAAGCTTAATAAGATGGCTGCCGATCGCGGGCAATCGCTGGCGCAAATGGCTCTTGCCTGGGTGCTAAGACATAACGAAGTTACATCGGCTTTAATCGGAACCAGCAAGATGGAGCAAATTGATGACGCGGTGAAAGCGCTGGATAATTTGTCTTTTTCAAACGATGAATTAAAACGAATTGATAATATACTTGCGGGGTAAAGTGTTAAAATGATATTTGAATTTTTCGGGCGTCTCTAAAAGTTAATATGACTAAAAAGGGGCGGTATGAAATATTTTTTATCATTAAGAATTTTCGTTTTACTTTTATGTATTCCAATAAATATTCATTCACAAAATTATGCCCGGCAAATGAAAGAAGTTAAACCATTTGAACCTCCTATAAGCTATGAACAAGCGGGTAAAACGGCAGATTCGATCTTAGCCCATCTTTCGGTTGAAGATAAGATACAGTTGATAGGCGGGCATAATCTGTTTTTTGTAAAAGGCTTTGATAAATATAATATTCCTGAACTATACCTATCCGATGCAACACAGGGCGTCCACATCAGAAAAAATTTAAGCGATCAATTGAAAAAGTCGGTAGCGTTTCCATGCCCGGTTAATTTGGCTGCAACGTGGAATACAAAGCTTGCGTATGAATATGCCAAATCAGTCGGTGAGGAATGTAGAGCCGGCGGCATTGCCGTTTTGCTCGGACCGGGCATGAACATTTACCGCGTTTCACAGGCCGGAAGAAACTTTGAGTATTTCGGAGAAGATCCCTTTCTTGCCTCGAGAATGATTGAAAATTATGTAACCGGTGTTCAGAGCACCGGCACAATTGCAACGCTTAAACATTTTGTATGCAACAATACCGACTTTCACAGGCGTACCTCAAATTCTATTATAGATGAAAGAACGCTTCATGAAATTTATCTGCCCGCTTTCAAATCGGGTATTGATGCCGGTGCTATGGCGGTTATGACTTCTTATAACCAGGTAAACGGCGAATGGGCGGGACAAAGCGGTTATGTTATTAATAAATTGCTCAGGAACGAACTCGGGTTTAAATGGCTCGTTATGACGGATTGGTGGTCTGTTTATGATCCTGTAAAAGTTATAAAATCTGGACAGGACCTTGAGATGCCAGGGAACGCGACGGATGATAACGCGGCTTTAAAAGAAATAGGCGATGTTTATGTTAGAAGCAACGCTCTAAGACT
>DAIERC010000459.1 GCA_027347125.1 Ignavibacteriales bacterium | reverse complement strand
CTGCATCCGGCGAAAGGCTCGTAATCGAAATCGTATCTTTTGCATAAGGAGCATTAGAATAAGTTTCTACCATCGATTTGAAACTGGCCGTATCGTTTTGAACTTGGGTTAAAACGCTTTCCATATCTCGCCTTACATTGGCGGTATCATCCGATGATGGAGACGTTGGGAAAAGTACATATTTTAATTTTCTTTGTGCTTGAATCTGGAACTGATCCAAATGCTGATTGTAATAATTTTTTAAATCTTCATTTGTAATATTTATAGTAGATTCAGGGAATTCGGATAAACTAACCAACGTATACTGGGCATTAATCTTAGTATTCTGCTCTATAAACTTTCTTTTAATTTCAGCATTGCTAACTGTAATTGAAGCCAGAAGCATACTTTGCAATTTTTGGTTTAATTGATTTTGCCTTATATAATCTTCGGCCTGAATAAGCGCCTGAGAATTCCGGGGATCATAGATGGCAGCCATATACATTTGTTTATTAAATTTTCCTGTAGAATCGACAAAATTTCTCTTGAGGAATTCCGGAGGATTATTGCTAAGGATTATATCCCTTATTTCTTGATTGGAAACGCTTATGCCGAATTTTTTAATTTGTTTATCCAGCAAGGTTTTGGTAACAAGAGCATCCCAAACCTGATCTCTAAACTGATCTGACTGCTCGTCAGGCATATCTTTACCAGTTTGTTGTTTCTGGTTTTCCCGCTCTGTGTCAAGCGCTTTCATAAACTCCTGGTACGTTATTTTAACTCCGTCTACCGATCCTACAACATTTGATCTTGCGCCAAAGATTTCCATAACGCTTGAGTCGGAAAGGACCATAAAAAGCACAAATATAACGCCTACGCTTATTATAAACGCCGGTGCTAAACTCCTCATCTTGGCCATCATAGCCATATTATATCATCTCCAGAATTTGATTTGATAAATTTAAGATAACAAAAATAGACACATACATCTAAAAAAGCAATTTAATTTATTTTTGAACAGCTTATTTATTACTGTTGTACTTTCTGCGTAATTATGTATAATACTCGGTGTTCTGCATTAAACCGGAGAAATAAGCATAAAAAGGCCCGAAGATTTAACTTGTTAAATAAAAAAAGAGGATTAATAAATCTTTATTTTATTTGAAACTCTGTAGGTTGACTTTGTAGATGACCAGATATATATTTCATTTTAAACTAAAATACTTGAGGAAAAAAATATGCAAGAGAACAATGATTTTCTTAAATATGTACCTATATTCTCCGAATTGGACGAAAATACCCTCGAACAAATATCTAAACTGGGTATACGCAAAAGCTTTGTAAAAGATTCCGTGGTACTATTTGAGCATGAAACAGGTTCTGCATTGTTTGTTATAGAAAGTGGAAAAGTAAAAGTATCCCGCGTAAGCGACGACGGCAAAGAAGTGATACTTACAATTTTAGGTGAATCAGACTTTTTTGGTGAGATGGCCATACTTGACGGGTTAACTCGATCAGCTAATGTTACTGCGATGGAAGACTCGGAATTGTTTATTATACAGAGAAGCGAATTTCTTGGGTTGCTTCACAGCCATCCAGAAATTGCGATTGCTCTACTTCAAGAATTAACTCAAAGGCTGCGCGCGGCCGATATGAAAATAAAATCTCTTTCCTTAAAAGATGCCGAAGGTAAAGTTGCTACTGTTATTCTTCAACTTGCCGACGATATAGGAAAAATTAAACACGGAACGGTTGAAATTGAAAAATTACCCTTTCAGCATGATTTAGC
>DAIERC010000456.1 GCA_027347125.1 Ignavibacteriales bacterium | reverse complement strand
TTTATCAGATAAAGCGGTTTGCATACGTCAAGCCGCTTTATTAAAACCTCTTTTATATCTGCCACATACGTCCTTCTTGTTTATTTACAGTTAACCTAAATCAGTGAGCTAACTCTTAAGGGTGGTCTAAATTATTTGCAAATAAGTTAAATTATTGTATAATGTATAATAATCGCGTCAAATAAAGACTGTCTTATGAAAAAAATATCAGCAATCGGAGAAATTTTATTCGATATATATCCGGGTAGAAAAACCCTCGGAGGTGCGCCTTTTAATTTTATTTACCACATAATCAAACTAACCGGCAGCGGTAATTTTATAAGTGCGGTAGGCAATGACGCTGCAGGCAATGAGATAATTCAATTTATTAGAAAAAATGAAATTAACCACGGCTATATTCAAATAAAAGAAGAATACCCAACAGGCGCTGCCGTAGCAAATCTTGATGAGAATAAAATTCCTCACTGGGAAATAAAAACCGGGACCGCTTACGACCATATATTGCGAGAACCCTCTTTACAAAAATTGCTCGACGAACAAACCGATTGCCTTTATTTCGGGACCCTTGCTCAAAGAGCAGCAACTAGCAGAGACACTATACAATCATTACTTGATTCCAAAAGACTGAAATTCTTCTGCGACCTGAACATCAGGCAGAATTATTACTCAAAGGGAATAATTGAAAAATCTTTATCCGCAGCAAATGTTCTTAAATTAAATACCGACGAACTAAAACTTGTAAACGATTTATTGATAAATAAACCGTTCGATATAGTTGATCTCTCAAAGGCTATCGCCGGTAATTATAAGATTGATTTAATATGTGTAACAATGGGTGAAGACGGTTCATATCTGATATCAGGTGATGATGTTAATCTATACAAACAAAGCATAAGTAATGTTGTTGATACCGTAGGTGCGGGCGACGCGTTTGCCGCGATTTTATGCCTGGGTTATTTAAGCGGATGGGATATTGCAAAGATTAATAAGCTATCGTCGGAATTTGCCTCTGAAATTGTAATGATAGAAGGTGCGTTGCCAAAGGACGATTTAATCTATGAAAAATTTAAAATCTAATTTAAAAACGATTACATGTAATGCCACGGATTGATTTTATGTTTTTTATTCTTTTACAACTTCGCTTGTTACTCCCTGTGTTTAGTTGTCTTTATTAAGAAAAAGAGTCTGAGTAGGATAAGCAAACTCAATATTTCGTTTTTCAAACTCTTCAAATATTTTTAGATTAATATTTTCTTGAGTATTCATATACTTATAATAATCGGAACTGTTTACATAATAAACAAATTCATAATTTAAGCTTGAGTCTCCAAAGGAAGCAAAATTTCCCCTGTCGTATGTTATTCCGTCTTGGCCCTCAATAATTTCTTTTACAATTGAAGGAATTTCTGCAAGTTGTTTAGATTTAGTTTGGTATGTAACGCCAATTGAAAATACCACTCTCCGTCTTTCCATTTTTTTATAATTATGAATCCTGGAATCGGTTAAATCTTTATTTGGAAATACAAGCTGTTCGCCGCCAATGGCCCTAACTCTTGTGGTTTTAATTCCAATATATTCCACAGAACCGGATTTATCACCTACTGTTATAAAGTCACCAATCTCAAACGGCCGATCAAAAAATATTACAAAGTAGCCGAACAAGTCCCCCAGTACTGCTTGTGCCGCAAGTGCAATTGCTATGCCGCCAATTCCTAGACCGGTAATTACCGCCGAAACATTTATGCCTAAATTATCCAGAAGAAAAACAAAGCCTAATGCCCACATAAAAAAGCTAAGTAATGTAGTTATTCCTTTAATTTCTTTTTGTCTTGAATCGCCGTGACCTTTTCTTTGAAGGTAAATATTGATGCTGTATCTTAAAGTTGAAATTAGAATTCGAAGTGAAAAAAAAGTTATTAGAATGATTGATGCGGTGCTTATTATCTTGTCTATTCTGGGCAATAAATTGAGGGTTGTAACTGCAAGGTAAAATCCGCCGTAATATAAAAGTGGAATAACTGTTTTTTCTATTCCTTCAATTAAAAAACTATCAATTGTAGTTCTTGTTTTCTCACTCCATTGTTTCAAACGGCGCAGAACTATTCTTTTAAAAATATTTATGGCTACAAGGCAAATAAAAAAAACGCCCAGCGCAGTTATGTATAATGTTATGGTGTTTCCAAAATATGTTTTATCTAAGAAGTTTGGCATAGTCTCCCTCTCTTCAAAATTTTTTAAGATCAAAGTTCCTGGAAATGAAAATTCTTAAACCGAATATTTTTTAATTATCTCATCTGGTATTCTTACCGGCCGGCCGCTTTTTAATAAAACCATTGTGTATATAAGATAACCCTCGGCGACAATTTTTTCATTTTCTTTTTTTACAATCCAAAAGTTTACTTTTGATTGCGCGCCATTAACGGAGCTTATCTGTGTTTTCACAATAATTTTATCCCCAAGCATTAAAGCCCTCTTATATTCAATATACGTTGCGCTAACAAACCAATTATAATCCAGATTATGAAATTCTTCCATCGGCATTTTGTAGTCCCTTACCATCTGCTCGTATCTTGCGGCAAGTACATAATCCAGGTATTTTGTATTATGAACATGGTTGTTCATATCTATATCGTCAGGTCTTATGGAAACTTCGGATTCAAAAACCGAGTACATTGTCTTTCCTTAGATGAGTAAATAAAGGTAAAAAATACAGATGTAATAATAAATAAATATTATTATTTAGAAAGAGAAGAACTGCACACAGAAAAGGGAAACGACAATATTTATGGAAAGTGAGTTTGTTAAAACACTAATCGGGTTTTGCGTACAAAAGCAAAGAACCTTTTTATTGCTGCCGGCTTATACTGTTTTGTTCATACCACGAAACAATTTCAAACGAGCCGGTGTTGGGATAATTGGGCGGCGAACTATACATCAAGCGGTCGTCGTACATATAATGTTTGTTAAAACCGGTTGCAATAGTTCCGTAATAATTAAAAGTACCAACAGGTTGTCTTTGATACTGTGTAATTCCTCCATCCAAATAAATCGTTCCGCTGTACGGCCTGGAATCATAATTTTCAGCCCCGAAGCCGCCGGTTTCGGTATAAATAGCGGCATCAATTTTAACATCTGAACGGTTCGCCGGGTTATCTGTTACATAAACATTGTTCTTTGCTACAATTCCCAACATGTCTGTTGATGCCGGGTTAGTTTGCGGATCCGTGTTATAAATAATATCGTTATCGATATAAACATTACCTTTTCCGTATGAGCCGGAAGCACCAATTGTGTATTGGCCCTTTACTGTTCCCTGAACTCTAAGCACGGAATTATCTGCAAAGATAACACCGTTGGGCGCAAACGAAGAGGCTAATTGAGTTGTGGTGGTTCCTTTATAAGAATATTTGTAGCGTATGCTGTCGCCGGCAAAAAATAAGTAAACGGTATCATGCCCGGTAAAAGTATGTCCGCCGCTATTGGAAACAGTTTCCAGGTTCGAGACGCCGTTCGTAGGCAGCGGAAGATCAACGCCCTGCTCATAGCCGCCATTTAATACGGGAGTATCGTACCTTTTGGATGTATAATATTGAATGCCTTTTTTAGTAGTTACCTTGCCAAAAAAAACAGGATGCCCAGCCGACCGAAGATAATCTTGTGTATGCATCGGTCCCCACACGGTATCACCGTTTGCCCACCAAATATTGGAAGGTTCATACACAGAATAATATGCAAATTTTGAAAACTTACTCGGCTGAAGAGTAACCTGAACAATCGATGTATCCTGGTTATAAATACCGGTTGAATTTATTCTTCTTATATTCTTAAAAGCGTCCAGCACTTGTACAGAAACATTAATAGTTCCCCCCTGGAAACTCAAATTACTTAATCCCGCCGTCCATGTGGGATCTAAAAACACCTGGTTTGACGCTATGTTTGCTCCGCTTACGGCAAGGTTATACGCAATAGCTCCGTCGTAGTAATCCGTATAATTATCAACGGCGCGGTTAGAAACGCCTCCAAAATTTTTCTGCAATACCAGAAAGATAAGGCTGAATCCAAGGATTAAAAATAACGTAGCTTTTCCAAACATTTTTTCACCTACCGGTTTTTTAAATTTCTAGCCGACAACCGCACCTGTCTCCAAAACGCATTAACATATTGCAGATTACCGTTCTGATCAACCCTCGGCTCAATATCTTCTACCTTTAAACTTATCTGGATGCTTGAAATTTGACCCGGTGAGGTTATAGGAAAAGTTAATGTATCTCCTAGCGGGTCAAAGTAAAGCAAACTGAATTCCGTAATGCCTAAGTTTGCGCTCCTCGGCGTTTCATTATTAACAACCCTGTAAAGAAGTCTATCACGCGGATTTGGGGTAGAAGCTAATTCACTTGTAGGGCCTAAATAATAATAAAGTGTATCAACGTTGCCGTCGTTGTTAACATCGGTTAAAAATTTTATACTGGTTGAATCGGCGCTTAAAATAACTGTTGCCGGATTGGGAAGCTTAGTCCAGTCGGAGCAGTATCCCATTTTTCTTAAGTCGTTTTCCAGTACTTCAACAACTGAAGTAAGATTTTGCTGAACAATTAAATCCTGGCTGTTGTTATAAGTATTCTCAACGGCTGCATCATCTAGCCGGAATAAAATCAGCATCAACATTCCGCCGATAATAATTGAGCCGAGTATATCTAAAATAGTGGAGTATCCCATAATTATCTAAACACCCAATAACTATAAACAGTAGATACGCGCACCGTATCCGGCATTGATTTGCTTGTAACTTGTATAGTAATTTTTTTAAACCAAGTTTTTGTGCTCGAGGCTTGTTCCAGATTATTTGAAGATACATAGCATACTGTACAAAGCGTCTTAAATATAGCCGATGGCATAGATGAATCTGTTTTTACGTAGCCGTTATAATCATCGATATCATTATAAGTAGAAATAGTTTCGCCGGAGTCGGGCCCCAGGTTTGCAGAAAGATCATTTAGATTTTTTGTTGGATTGCTGGCAGTATAATTATCGAAAGCCTTACCGCTTATTTCTTCAATTTCCGATGTTGCTATTGATGTTGCCAGAACACCGAACTTTGTATCCATCAAGGTTGTTCCGGTAGTTAAAAAGGTTCCGTTCACTCTCAATATTAATATTGAAAGCAAAATCATCGCCCCTATCGTTAACATTGTTTGTCCGGTATTCATTGTAAATATACATTAGTTCATTGTTCTTGATTTGAATATTTGCCAATTTGTATGCCAATAAAATTCGTCTAAAAAACAAAACGTGTGTTTGAATCACACTCAAATGTTTGCAAATGCTCATAAATTTCCTCAAAAATGACCATCCATTTCACTAATTTTTTTGAGGTAAATGCAGGTTGTTTTACGGTGCGATTTGTTTGTAATTCTTACATTTAAAGGTAATTATTACTTATAAGTTTGGGCTCTATTTGAGGAGAAAATTCTATTTTGAACGTTGTTCCAAATTTTTAACTACTTCGCTAAACTCAATATCCTGCTCGGCAAGCATTACGAACAGATGATAAATCAAATCGGAAGTTTCGTTTAGTATTTCTTTTTTGTCTCTGTTTTTTGCGGCAATTACCGTCTCAATCGCTTCTTCGCCAACCTTTTGAATTATTCTGTTCTGGCCGGATTTAAATAATTTTGTTGTGTAAGAATTTTCCGGAAGCGTTTCTTTGCGGGTTTTAATCAGCTCAAATAAATTGTTTAGAAAATTTATCGAAGGAATATTCGGTATATCGAAACAAGAATAATTTCCGGTGTGGCAAGTGTTACCGCCTGGTATAGCGTAAATAAGCAAAGTATCATTATCGCAATCGGTTTTTATATCAACAAGATTTAGATAATTACCTGAAGTTTCACCCTTCACCCACAAAGCATTTTTTGTACGACTGAAGAACGTAACGAGTTTTGTTTCAATAGTTTTTTCAACGGCGTCTTTATTCATAAAGCCGACCATTAAAACCTGGCCGTTATTTTTATCAACAACCACGACCGGTAAAAGGCCACCCATTTTATCAAAGTTTAACTCGTTTATATTTTCTTTTTTAAACATGTAAATCCTTTATTGCTTATCCGAAAATAAAAAACCTATAACTAAATATTCTTTTAGTTCCTCATAACTATTCCGTTTTCATGCAAATATTCTTTCAACGTTTTAATTGGAAGGATATTAAAATGAAATAAGCTGGCGGCAAGGCATGCGTCGGCGTCGGCGTTTTTAAACGCGTCTAGAAAATGTTCTTTTGTTCCGGCGCCGCCGGATGCAATTACTGGAATTGTAACCATGCTTGTTAGCTCCTTGAGAAACTCGACATCATAACCTTCCTTTGTACCGTCTTTATCCATCGAGGTCAACAGAATTTCACCGGCTCCCAACTCTGCGGCGCGAAGGCACCATTCCATTCCTATTAAGTCCGTTTCTTCCCTTCCGCCATTTATATAAACTTTATATTTGCTTCCGTTAAACTTTAAATCAATTGCGGCAACAACAGCCTGGCTACCGAATTGTTTTGAAGCCTGAGTAATTAAATCATGTTTTTTTACGATGGAAGAGTTTAGCGAAACTTTATCGGCGCCCGCTTTTAACAATGCTTCGATGTCCGTTAATTCCGATATACCTCCGCCGACGGTAAAAGGAATTCTTATTGCTTTAGCCACATCTTTTACAAGTGAAACCAAAGTTTTTCTTTTTTCGGCAGAAGCGGTAATATCCAGAAATACAAGCTCGTCGGCTCCCTCTTTGGAATATCTTTCGGCCAATTCCACGGGTGAGCCAGCGTCAATCAAATTTATAAAATTTGTTCCTTTCACAACGCGGCCGTCTTTAACATCAAGGCATGGTATTATTCTTTTACACAACAATTTGCGCCAACTCCTTCAAATCTATTTCCTCTTCATAAATAGCTTTTCCAACAATAACGGCGTAGGGATGAATTTCCCCAACTTTCTTAACGTCGTCAATATCTTTTATTCCGCCGGAAGCAATAAGTTTTATTGATGGATATTGTTCCATTATTTTTTTATAAAGCTCTATGTTGGTTCCTATAAGCATGCCGTCCCTCGAAATATCGGTGCATAGGAATTTTGATACTCCTAAATTTTTACAATAATTTATATGATCGTAAACGGATATCGCTGTTTCCTCCGTCCAGCCGCTTACTTTTACCATTTCATCAAGGATATCAACGGCAACAATTATTTTATCGGGATGATTGTCTTTAATAATAAGTTCAAACTCATCTTTGCGCTTAACCGAGAGAGAGCCGATTATAACGTTGTCTATGCCGAGGGAAAATAATTCGTTGGCCGATTTAAAATCTCTCACTCCGCCGCCGAACTCAACACTGAGCTTTGTTTGCGCTTTAATTGCCTTTACTGATTCCAGCGCCGCAAACTTTCCCGTCTTAGAGCCGAGCAGATCTACAATATGAATATTTGTAAATCCAAATGATTCGAAAATTTTGGCTTGTTCAAGCGGCGAATTTTTATAATAAGTAATATTGTCGAAATCGCCTTTGGTAAGCCTTACAACAGAATCGTTGTATAAATCTATAGCAGGTATAATTAACATAATTCAATAAAATTTTTTAATATTTTTAAGCCCGCATCTCCTGATTTTTCCGGGTGAAATTGAACGCCGTAAAAGTTTCCTTTTTCCAGGGATGCCGAAAAATCAATGTCATTCGTAGTTATTGCAGTAGTAAATTCGTTTACCGGTACATAGTAAGAATTAGCAAAATAAAATCTTTCGCCGTTCTTAACGCCGGTAAAGAGTTTACTTTCGGAAATCTTTTTGATATCGTTCCATCCCATATGCGGCACTTTTGTTTTTGTAGAATCAAATTTTAAAACAGTGCCGGTAAAAATTCCCAGGCAGGCCACATTCCCCTCGGTCGAGTTATCCATCATCAACTGCATGCCGAGACAAATTCCGAGTATTGGTTTCTTTACCATCCGGAGAGCGGAAAACAGGTTAAGAAGGTGAAGCTGTCTCATCGCAAACGATGCTTCGCCAACGCCGGGAAAAATAATTTTATCGGCTTTACAAATTTCAACTTCGTTGCTGGTTATCTTAAACTCCTGATTCAGTTCGGCAAGCGCGTTGGAAACCGACGCAACATTTCCCGCACCATAATCAATCAATGCTATCATAACACTCCTTTTGTAGAAGGAAGCATTCCTTCGCTTCTTTCATCCATTCTGCATGCTTCATTTAACGCTTTTGCAAAAACTTTGAAAATAGCTTCGATCTTGTGATGATCATTTTTAGCTTTTGCTTTTATGTAAATATTAGCTTTTAAACCGCCGGCAACACCTCTAAAAAATTCTTCGGTAAGCTCGGTCGGAAATTCGCCGACTTTTTCCCTCTCAAATTTACAATTAAAATTCAAATAAGTTCTTCCGCCAAGGTCAACCGCGCAAACCGCAACTGCATCATCCATCGGGATAAAATAACCGTAACGCTTTATGCCGCGTTTATTTCCCAGCGCTTCCCTTAAAGCGTTCCCAAGTGTAATTCCCACGTCTTCCACGGTGTGGTGTTCGTCTATGTGAAGATCGCCTTTAACTTTTATCTTCAGGTTTATGTTGGCGTGCCTGGCAATTTGTTCCAGCATATGATCAAAAAAACCGATGCCGGTTTTTATATTCGATTTGCCATTACCGTCCAACGACAGTTCGATTTTTATATCGGTTTCTTTTGTCTTGCGGTGTAGTTCCGATGTTCTTAATTGAGTAAGTATAAAATTTACAGCTTGCTCAAATGTTTTTATACCGGAATTTTTACCCACAAAAATTGCGTCCTTATTATTTTTTTTAAGACCAACGTGAAATGTTTTTTCGGCACCGGAAGTTTTTAAATCAGAAAAAATAATCCCTTCGGATTTTAAAATCTTACCAAGGATATTTTTCGAAAATGATTCCGGCTCCGCCGTTGCAAAGCCAAATCCGTTTTGTGAAAGTTTTTTTAACCCGCTGACAAATCCTTCCGTTATGGAAGAATCCGGGTTAAAAAAATCCTTATCAATTATAAGTTTGTATTTCATATTTTAAAAATATTATAATGGATTAAACTAATTTTTTTATTGCATTCCACAGTATATCGTTTTCCTCTTCGCTCCCAATAGAAATACGAAAACAACTTTCCAGTTTCGGCTGCGAACTTCTGTCTCTTATTATAATTCCTTTTTCTGCAAGCTGTTTTTGAATTTCTTTTGAATTTTTACATTTTACCAGCAAATAATTAGCGTCGGAATTATACACAGCAATTACGCCGGGCAAGGTTTCAAGCTGATTTTTAAGCCTCCCACGCTCTCTAATAATACCGGCTGCGTATTTATCTTTTTTGCCGGCATTTCCAATTGCGGTTTCCAGTGCATACCGGGTTAATGAATTTATATTATATGGCGCCTTCACTTTAAAAAATATATTGATTATATCGATGTTGGCAACACAGTATCCGAGCCTGATTCCCGCAAGCCCCCATGCTTTTGAAAACGTTCTTAAGATAATTAAGTTTTCATTATTCTTTATCTCATTAACCAGCGTATCTTCCGGTGAAAAATCAATATACGCTTCGTCAACAACAATAATCGAATTATATTTTTTGCACAGTGTTAAAACATCATCTTTTTTAAGAAGATTACCGGTAGGATTGTTAGGCGAACAAAGAAAAATAATTTTTGTATTCGAGTTGTATTTTTTTTCAATGGCGCTAAAATCAATTTGGAAATCATCATTTAACAAAACTTCCAAAGTCTCCACGTTATTTATATCGCACGCAACTTTGTACATACCGTAAGTTGGTTCGGGAATAATTACGTTATCCTTTTGTGGCTCGCAAAATATCCTGATAATCAGATCAATTATCTCGTCCGATCCGACACCGAAGAAAAGATTTTCTTCCGGGATTGAATAATAATTACCTACAATTTTTCTTAAATCTTTTTGATGCGGGTCCGGGTAACGGTTTAAATGTAACCCTTCAATTTCATCGAACGTGGAGCCCCAGCTGTTCTCGTTGGCATCAAGCAAAATTCCCTCATTGCTGTCGTAAATATCGCTTGCCGATGTATATGGCCTTAAGGATAAAATATTTTTTCTGATTAGATTTTCAAATTTCATTTTAACCTTATCGATATTGCGTTTTTATGAGCTTCCAGTTCTTCCACTTCCGCAAGCCTTTGAACCGTGTCCGAAATATTTTTCAATCCTTCTTTGCTTAAATTTTGGAATGTCATTGTTTTCATGAACGATTCCACTGTTACCCCGCCGAAAGTTTTCGCGTAACCGTAAGTCGGCAGCGAATGATTTGTACCCGAAGCATAGTCGCCTGCGCTTTCGGGCGAGTACTGTCCGAGAAAAACAGAACCGGCATTAATAATTTTTGATTTTAATTTATCCGGGTATTCAACGTTTATAATTAAATGTTCGGGTGCATATTTGTTGCTGAATTCAATTGCCTGATTAATATTTTCCGTAATAAGGATGAAAGAATTACCGAGCGCTTTGGCGGCGTATTCCTTTCTTGGTAAAAGCTCAAGCTGCTTTTCAACTTCAGCTGAAATATTCTTCGCGGAATTTTCACTCTCAGTTACAAGAACTACCTGCGAATCGGCGCCATGTTCGGCTTGAGATAGAAGGTCGGAAGCAACAAATGAAGCGTTTGCGTTTTTATCGGCAATAACCAAAACTTCACTGGGGCCAGCGGGCATATCTATCGCGCATCCTCCGGCATCAATGCTTACAAGCAGCTTTGCGGCGGTTACATATTGATTACCTGGTCCGAAAATTTTATTTACTCTGGGAATTGAAGTGTCGCCGTATGCCATTAAACCCACAGCCTGCGCGCCTCCTATTTTATAAAATTCATTCACGCCGCATAATTTTGCCGCATATAAAAGCGGGTAGTTTATCTTGCCGTTTTTTGCGGGCGAGCAAACAATAACCCTGCCGCAGCCGGCTATTTTAGCGGGTATGCCGAGCATTAACATTGTTGACGGAAGTACCGCACTTCCACCGGGAACATATAATCCTACGCTTTCAATGGCCCTATACTCGCGCGAGCATTTTACTCCCGGCGCTGTTTCAATTTCATAGCCCGAAGGTTTTTGTTTGAGGTGAAAAGTTTTGATATTTTTTGCGGCACTTTCCAACGCAGTTTTTACTTTCGGATCAAGATTCCGTTCCGCTTCTAAATATTCTTCATCACCAACACGAATATTATCTCCGTCAAACCCATCAAATTTTTCGGCATATTTCAACGCGGCTTTTAACCCGGTTGTTTTTATATCATCAAGTACCGGCTTTACAATGCCGAAAACACGCTCAATATCAATTGCCGGTCTTTTTGTAAGACTCTCCAGTTCTTCTTTTTTCAGTTTGTTAAAGAAATACTTTTTCATTGTATCATGTTTTCAATTGGTAATAATAAAATACCCGACGCGCCCGCGGCCTTAAGATCTTCAATTATGCTCCAAAATTTATTAGAAGGAATAACAGCATGTACCGCGAGCATATTTGCATCGGCAAGGTGAAGCACGGTTGGGCTTTTAAGCGAAGGAATAATATTAATAATCTTCTCAAGAGAATTTTTCGGAACATTCATCATCAAATATTTTGACGATCTTGCGGTTAAGACCGACCTTATTCTTCTTAACAAATCGTTAAGCATATCATTTTTCTTTTCGTCACTCAGACTGGATGCGGCTGAAATTAATACCGCTTCCGAATCAAAAACCTTAAAAGATTTTTTTAACTTGTTCATCATCAGCGTATTGCCCGTTGAAACGATATCGCATATTAAATCGGCAACACCCAAGGACGGAGCAATTTCAACCGAGCCGCTTAGCTCAATTATTTTTGCGTTTAAGTTGTTGGAGCCAAGGTAATCTTTAAGAATTCTGGGGTAGGTTGTTGCGATGATCCGGCCGTTAATGTCTTCAATTTTTTTAAGCTCTTTATTTTCGGGGTAAGCAAGCATCAGGCTGCATCTGCCAAAACCGAGTTTTTCTAACATTGTTGTTTGCGTTTGTTTTTCATAAATAACATTCTCACCAACTATACCGATATCCGCAACACCGTCCTGCACATATTCGGGAATATCGTCATCCCTCAAAAAGAGAATATCCAGGGGAAAGTTTCTAACCGAGACGATCAGCCTTTCCGAATAATTTTCAATATCGAGTCCGCAATGGCGAAGAAGTTCCAACGATTTTTCCGTTAAACGTCCCTTTTTTTGTATAGCTAATTTTAAATTACCATTCATAAACATCATCCTTTAAAAGCAAAAACCCCGACATTCGCCGGGGTGTAATTTCAATTTCTTTAATTAATTTCAATACAATCCAGCATCGTAGAGCAGCGAGTGATGGTGGTGGATTGTATGATTTTTACGTTTCATATAAATTATTTTTACTTTTTATGCTTATAAACTTAAATAAAAAATGGTTTAATTCAAATAATGTTTTTAAATTTTTGACGATTAGAAAATATATTCGTATTTTGGAAATATAAACAATAGGGCATGTGGAGATGAATAGGGGACAATTTTTCATTCACAATGTTTAACCCTTTTTCTTTTTCCAGCGGATTCTAAAAATAATTTCTGATCTATCCGGCTAATATTTTAGAATTTCGATTTTAAAAATTTACTTTAATTGCGGGAACTTTTCGTATATGTTGAAAACGGAAATTAAATTCGGAATAATTACAGGAACCGGTTTATGCTTGTGGATTCTTGCCGAATATCTTCTCGGCTTGCATTCAACAAGAATGCATATTGGCGAATACACTATTTATTTTTCAGTAATTATCCCGATGGTAACAATTTATTTGGGATTAAAAGAAAAGAGAGATAAAAGGCTTAACGGGAAGTTTTCTTTTCGAAGCGGAATTAAAGCCGGCCTAATGATTTCGTTAATTGCGGCAATAATAACCACTTTGTTTTTAATTTTTTATTTCAATTACATAAACCCGCAATATGCAGATATAGGTGTTGCCTTTTACAAAGGTAAAATTATTCAATCGGGCAAGACCGTAATTCAACAGACGGAAGAGCTTGAAAATATAAAGCGCATGTTCGGTTT
>DAIERC010000447.1 GCA_027347125.1 Ignavibacteriales bacterium | reverse complement strand
TGAACGAACGGAACTAGGTTTAGTAAGAAAATATTTAAGTGATTCTCCCGCTGTTCTTGTAACCGAGTACGGAAGAATTATTGATATAGTAACCAGGTATGATATACTTGAGCATGCAAATTTCAGTTAACAAAGGAATTTTATGGGCTTTTCAACAGACGCAATACATGCGGGGCAAACTCCCGATCCGGTTACCGGCGCGGTAATAGTTCCAATTTATCAAACATCAACTTATGCACAGGAAGAACTGGGAAAGCATAAAGGCTATGAATACGGAAGAACACAAAATCTTACCCGTCAATCGCTGGAGGCAAACATTGCTGCCCTTGAAAAGGGAAAATACGGAATAGCTTTCGGTTCCGGTTTGGCGGCCACTCATGCTTTGACGGGTCTTATAAAAGCAGGCGATCACGTGATTGTATCAAATAATGTTTACGGCGGCACTTACAGATTGTTTGAACTGGTTATGAAGGATTACGGGTTGGATTTTTCATGGGTAGACACGAGCGATTTATCAAACATAGAAAAAGCGATCAAGAAAAACACCAAACTTGTTTATCTTGAAACACCTACAAACCCGATGTTAAATTTAACCGACCTTGAAGGAGCCGCAAATATTTGTAAGAAAAATAATCTTACCAGTATTGTGGATAATACTTTTATGAGTCCTTACTTGCAAAATCCTTTAACGCTGGGTTGCGACATTGTTCTTCACAGCTCAACCAAATATATAAACGGGCATAGCGATGTTATAGGCGGAATTATTGTAACAAGCAGCGATAAAATTCACGAGCGATTAAGATATATTCAAAACGCAGTAGGCGCAGTTCCTTCACCTTTTGACTGCTGGCTTGTATTAAGATCAACTAAGACACTGGCAGTAAGAATGGAAAGGCACAATCAAAATGCTATGAAGCTGGCCGAGTTTCTTGTTGAATCAGAAATTGCTAAGAAGGTTTATTACCCCGGATTGCGAACTCATCCGCACCACGAGCTGGCAAAAAAACAAATGCGCGGTTTCGGCGGGATGATATCTGCGGACTTTGGTGACATTGAAATAGCAAAGAAGATTTTAAAGAATGTAAAAATATTTACTCTTGGTGAAAGCCTCGGAGGAGTGGAGAGTTTAATAAGCCATCCCGCAAGCATGACGCACGCTTCAGTTCCGAAAGAGGAAAGAGACAAACTGGGAATTACCGAAAGCCTTGTCCGTTTTTCTGTTGGAATTGAGGATGTTGAAGATTTAATTTCGGACATTGAAAACGCATTGAAATAAAATGTAACAAAGATTATACGATGAAAAGAATTAATTGTTTTTTCGTGATTATCGTTTCGGTTGTGATTGCTTTAAGTAACGCTCAAATATTTGCCGGGCCTCCGTTTGAAACCGACGACCCTCAACCGGTTGATTATTTGCACTGGGAGTTTTATGTCTCGTCGGTTATGGAATATTCCAGTAATGATTTAAACGCAACGTTACCGCACTTCGAAATAAACTATGGCGCTGTTCCTAATGTCCAGATTCATTTGCTTGCACCGCTGGGGTATGTACAAGCCGGGCAGGAAAAACATTACGGTTATATGGATACCGAATTAGGTTTGAAATATAGGTTTGTGAATGATTCAAGCGGGTTAATGGTCGGCATATTTCCACTTGTTGAATTACCTACGGGCAACCAAAACAAACAACTTGGAAACGGCAAAGTGCAGGCTTATTTGCCGTTATGGCTTCAAAAAAGCTGGGGGAAATTTACCACTTACGGCGGTGCCGGTTATTGGTATAATCCCGGTATAGATAATAAGAATTGGATTTTTGCAGGCTGGGAAGCCCAGTATGATTTTTCCGATTCGTTTACTCTTGGGGGCGAACTTTACTTCCACTCAGCCGATACGAACGAGGGAACATCATTTACCGGATTGAACGTCGGGGGAATTATTAATATCGATGAACATAACCATATCCTATTATCAATCGGACATAGTTTTAACAATAACGGCATAACAACCGGTTACGCAGGTTATCAAATGACTATTTAAAAATTATATTGCAAGCATTATCCCTTAACCTCCGGTATACTTTTCGTTTTTGCCAATCTGTTTAGCCTACTTATTGATATAAAAACTGAGTAAATTTGATAAAAATTTTTAACA
>DAIERC010000419.1 GCA_027347125.1 Ignavibacteriales bacterium | reverse complement strand
ATTACGATAAGGCTATGGTTCCTTTACAGAAAATCATCGACAAGGAACATGGTATCGATGGCTACAGGTATCTCGGCGAAATCTTATACGATAAAGCTACAAGCCTTAAATCAAAATATCAAAATTCCAAAGATGTGCAGGATAGCGTTAAAGCGCAGGAGTATTATAATCAGGCAATTGACCTGCTTAAAGAAGGAAGAAAATATTACCCTGATAATTCCGAACTTTTATTGCTCTTATCAAATTCTTATATAGGAGCTCATAAAATTGATATCGCTATTAGCGCCTTCAAAGAAGGTGTTGCTAAAGAACCGGGTAATAAATACTATCACTACAATTACGGCGTTCTTTTATTGGGCAACAACGATTTCCAGGATGCCGAAACACAATTTAAACAGGCAATTCAAATAGATTCTGCATATCAAAATGCTATTTTCAATCTTGCCGTTACCTACGTAAAGTGGGGAACTTATCTTAATAAAATAGCTCAAGAAAAAGATGAGAAAGCTCCGCTTGATAAAAGCAAATACGAACAGGCTCTTCCGTATCTTGAACATTTGGTTCAAATGAAAAATAACGATGCCTCTTTGTGGGAGTTACTCGGTAAGGTATATACCGTTTTGGGTGAACAACAAAAGGCTCAAAGTTCATTTCAAAAAGCAGATGATTTGAGAAAATAAAGTTTATTAAAAAATAAATTAGTAAGTTTTAAGTGCCGAAGTTATTGTTGCTTTCTTAAGCAAAATAGTTTCGGCATTTATTACTATTAGGCAGTTTAAAATAAAAGGTTAATTTAATGGCAAACAAAGAAGATAACATGACTCCGAATAATCCTCAGCAAGGGCAGCAAATAAATATTGAGCTGGGTGAGAAAGAAGCCGAGGGCATTTACTCTAATTTAGCGATAATAACTCATTCACCGGCCGAGTTTATCATCGATTTTACCCGCATAGTTCCCGGCGTACCTAAGGCTAAAGTACACGCAAGAATTATTACAACTCCGCAGCATGCTAAAATGTTGATGAAGGCTTTAAAGGAGAACATCGAAAAATATGAAGCCCGCTTCGGCGAAGTTATTATCGACGTTCCGCAGAACCAGAATTTTGGTTTTGTTACGCCTAAAAAAGATGAAAAAGTTAATTGAAAAATAAATTGCCGCTAGGCGGGGTTTGGAAAATACCGCTAAGTATCACTAAGAAAATTTGAATTATAACAGATGAGATACAATGAGAAGTAACGTATATATTGAAACCTATGGCTGTCAAATGAATGTTGCCGATAGCGAACTGGTTATGGGCATTCTGAAAAACAGCGGGTATGAAATTACAAAAGATATAAATAATGCCGATGTTGTTTTAATGAATACTTGCAGCATTAGAGAAAATGCCGAACAAAGAATATACGGCCGATTGGGTAATTTTAAGAATTTAAAAACCGGCAAAAGTAATCTGGTAGTTGGTATTCTTGGCTGCATGGCCGAACGGTTAAGAAAAGATTTAATTGAAGAAAAGAAAATTGTTGATATTGTTATAGGCCCCGATGAATACCGTAAACTGCCCGAATTTATAAGTGTAGCAATTAACGGCGAAAAGGGAATTGGGGTGCAACTGTCTAGAACAGAAACTTATGATGATATTATTCCTTACCGTGAGGATGGACTGCAAGCGTGGATTTCGGTTATGCGGGGATGCGACAAGTTCTGTACTTTTTGCGTCGTACCTTTTACGCGGGGCCGCGAAAGAAGCCGTGCGCTTGATTCAATAGTAAACGAAGTTAAACAACTTTCCGAAAGAGAATTTAGGGAAGTTACTTTGCTTGGGCAGAATGTAAATTCATACTTAGACGGTAATAACGATTTTGCCGATCTTTTAGCCGCCGCTGCGTCTGTAGATAAAAAAATAAGAATAAGATTTACCACTTCACACCCGCAGGATCTTTCTGATAAACTTTTATACACCATTGCGGAATATCCGAATATATGTAACTACATTCACCTGCCTGTCCAGTCGGGCTCTAACAGGGTGCTGCAACTGATGAACAGAACATATACTATTGAACACTACCTTAAGCTGATCGAAAAGGCAAAACAAATTATTCCGGGTGTTAGTTTCTCTACCGATATTATTTCAGGGTTCCCGACTGAAACTTACGAAGATCACTTGATGACGCTTGAAGTAATGCGCCAGGTAAAATACGATGGCGCTTATATGTTTAAGTATTCCGCACGTGAAGGAACCAAGGCTTATAAGATGGGAGACGATGTTCCTGAAGATGTTAAGACTAAAAGGCTGCAGGAAATTATAGACCTTCAACAACAAATATCTTCCGAAAAAAATCAACAATTGGTTGGCATGGAAGAAATTATTCTCGTTGAAGGCGTGAGCCGGAAATCGGATAATTTTCTTGCCGGCAGGACCGATACGAATAAAGTAGCTATAGTTCCATTAGACGAGAAAATTAAAACAGGCGATTACGTAAGAATAAAAATTAATAAAGCAACCTCTGCCACTCTTTTCGGCGATATTATAGAAATTATAGATGCCGGGGAAAACGGTTTGGCATTAACTGCATAAATCCTTTTCCATTTACTAATTTTATTCTTACTTTACGGTGTGGCTAAATAAAAATATTGGGTTACTTATTATAATAATGTTAAAAAATAATTCTTTCATATTATTTCTCCCTTTTTTTGTTTCGCTCCTCTTCTTTAATACATTTGCGCAAGAAGTCAATATCGTTCCATACTTAAAAAAAATTGAAGACGGTAAAAAAGAAAGCGTACAATCTGTTCTTCCCGGGTTAATGAAAGAAAACCCTAACGATCCTTCGGTAATGTTCCTGGACGGTGTGCTTACGGAGAACGGGCAGCAAGCTATTGTTATCTATGATAACATAATAAAAAATTACCCGCACAGCCGTTATGCCGATGCCGCTCTTTACCGTGTATATTCCTATTATTATGCGCTGGGCATGTATAGCGCCGCAAAGGATAAACTGAATAAGCTTAGGAAAGATTACCCGAACTCACCTTATATAAAAATTGCGCAAATAGATATTCCCGGCAAAGATAATGTAATTGCTTCCGGAAAATTCAGCGCAATTCCTGAAACACAATTCAATACTTCGGTAAACAGCACCAAGCCGGATGTGAATTATAAATATACTATTCAAGCCGGCGCCTTTAGTGTTTTAAAAAATGCCAAGGCATTGCAAAAGTCTTTTCAATCCTCCGGCTATACTTCTAATATTGAAGACAAAATTGTTGCCGGTACCACGTTTCATATTGTGTACGTCGGCAAATTTACCGGTGAAGACGATGCAAAGAAAACTCTTCAGTTAATTAACTCCAAGTTTAATTTGAACGGCAGAGTTACAACAACAAACCAATAGATCTAAATTGAAGATAAAATTTATCGGAACCGGTTCGGGTTTAACTTCTTTAAAGAGATATCATTCATCCTTTATTGTATTTGCAGGTAATTACAACTTGCTGGTTGATGCCGGAGACGGGATTTCAAGAGCACTGTTAGCTAATTACGTACCCTTCAAAGATATTAATGGTATTTTACTATCACATCTTCATCCCGATCATTTTTCCGGACTAGGTGCGCTTTTGGTACAGATGAAATTAACAAACAGGGAAAACACACTTGATATTTTTGTCAATCAAAAAGTTATGGGGTTTGTAAAGAAGTTTGTAAGGCAGTCTTATATCTTTATTGAGAAGATGGGTTTTGAAATAAATTATAAGACCTTTAGGGATGGAAAGAAAACAAATGTAGACAAAGAATTTTCTTTTTATTCAAAACAAAACTCGCACCTGGATAAATATAAACAATACGTTACTGCCGGTAGATTGAGATTTTCGTGCAACAGTTTTTTATTTGAAGGAAATGCAAAATCATTTTTCTACACGGGTGATATCGGAACCGCGAAAGACCTTTACCTGTTTGAAGATTATAAATTCAATTCGATGATTACCGAAATATCTCATGTACCGGCTGATGATATCATGGATGCATTCATACAACAAAAAGCTAAGATACTGGTTTTAACACACATCAGCGATGAAAACCAGGATGTTATTGCGGGTATTTATAGACGCCCTGAAGCCATAGGTAAACATAATATTGTAACCGCCGTCGACGGGGATGTTATTGAAATCCTATAAAATGACAGCGGTAATACTTTAATAAGGATGGGAAATATAATATATTTAACCTCAACTGTAATTATAATTTTTAAAATAAAACTTCAATTTATCTTAAAACCAATTTCAGCTAATTATGACCTTCGAGGAAATTAAAATTAAATTCGGAATAATAGGTAAAAGCAAGGAAATAAAAGACCTTGTTGATATTACCGCTCAGGTTGCCGCATCCGATATTTCTGTATTAATATACGGCGAGAGCGGCGTTGGCAAAGAAGTCTTTGCCAGGACAATTCACGGAATGAGTAATAGAGCAGATAAGCAGCTTGTTAGTGTAAACTGCGGCGCAATTCCCGAAGGTATTTTAGAAAGCGAGCTCTTCGGTCATAAAAAGGGGTCCTTTACGGGAGCTCTAGAAAATAGAAAAGGTTACTTTGAAATTGCCGACGGCGGTACATTGTTTCTAGACGAGATTGCGGAAATGCCGCTTACTACGCAGGTGAAGCTGCTGCGGGCAATTGAAACAAAGGAATTTATGAGGTTAGGCGCAGAAACTGTTACCAAAGTAGACGTTAGAATTATTGCTGCGACCAATAAGGATTTGCAAAGAGAAGTTGAAGCAAAGCATTTTAGGGAGGACCTTTATTTTCGGTTGAAAGCCGTTACGCTTAGCATTCCGCCGCTCAGAAAAAGAAAAATGGATATTGAGGAACTTGTAAAACATTTTATTGATAATTATTCATCCGATAATAAAATAGCACCACCTCAAATTTCGAATGAAGCTATGGACCTTTTGGTAAGTTACGATTGGCCTGGAAATGTAAGAGAATTAAAAAACACTGTTGAAACGGCGGTAGCTCTTAATAAAAAAGGTTCCCTTAATCTGGATTCTTTTCTTCCTTTGCTAAGACCAAGGGAAGAAGAAAAATCAATTAGGAATTTGCCTGTATATCTCAAAAAATCTCCGGAAGAAGCCGATAGAGAATTGTTATACCGGGCTTTGTTCGAAATAAAAAAAGATATAATGGAATTAAAAGATTTAATATATAACCAACGAATAGAAGTTGAATCGCAAAACAACAATTCTCAACCGGCAGATATTTTACCACTTGATCAGATAGAAAAAGAAGCTATTAGAAATACCTTGGAAATAACCAAAGGCAACAAAAGAAATGCCGCTAGGATGTTGAATATTAGCGAACGGACGTTGTATAGAAAGATAAGAGAATATGATTTATAATAAAAATGAATATTCGGTGTGTATTCCAAATAAATTTCGCATGAATATACGACATTTGCATGACATAGTAAAGCATAAATTATTATCTGTCACACCCGTAATATTAATTCTCTTGTTTATGAGCCCCGCCGTAATTAATTTTACAGGGTGTTGTTCATATTCTTTTACGGGGGCTTCGGTTCCGGCGCACATAAAGACAATCGCGGTTCCGGTTGCACAGGATCGCAGCGGTTCAGGAGAACCCGGGCTTAGTGAGATGTTTACCAATACGCTTACTCAAAAGTTTATTGACGACAACACGCTGCAGATTGCCACTAAGGCAAATGCAAATTCAATTATTGAGTGCACCATAACTTCATTGAGTGATGCACCGGCTGTAGTTACTGCCGGTGAGAGTGTTCAATCAAGAAGAATAACTATTACAGTACAAGCCGTATACAGGGATCTTGTACAGAGAAAAACGATTTTTGATAAAAGCTTTTCTAATTATGGTGACTACCCGGCAACGGGTGGTCTTAATGAAAGAAAGGCCGCTATGGGAACGGCTATAGATCGGATTACTGAAGATATTCTTCTCGATACAGTTTCAGGCTGGTAACTAAATAAATTAATCTAAAGGTTAAAAACAAAAATGGACGACATAGTTCTGGTTTCGTATTTTATTTCGCTATCGATTCTTTTCATATTCGGATTGCATGGCTTCATTATGATCTTCTATTATAACAAGTATCGTAATGTTAAACAAATACCCCAAAAAGATTTTACACCCGATAAAGCTGTTACTATACAGCTTCCGCTTTACAATGAACTTTACGTAGTAGAAAGAATAATAAACAGTGTGTGTGAAATTAATTACCCGAAGGATAAATTAGAAATTCAAGTGCTGGATGATTCAACCGACGAAACAACACAGATTGTTGCCAAGCTGGTTGAGAAGAAAAAAAACGAAGGATTCGATATTCATCATATACGCCGCGGCACAAGAGAAGGATTTAAAGCAGGCGCGTTAAAAGAAGGTATGAGAATTGCCAAAGGCGAGTATATCGCCATATTTGACGCCGACTTCATTCCGCAAAAAGAATTCTTAAATAAAACCCTTTCTTACTTTTCCGATGATAAAGTTGGCATGGTGCAAACGCGCTGGGAGCATTTGAACGGCGACTATTCCATCTTAACAAAAGCGCAAGCTTTGGCGCTCGACGGCCATTTTGTTATTGAACAGACGGTGAGAAATAAAGCAGGTTTTTTCATCAACTTTAACGGCACCGGCGGCATATGGAGAAAAAGCTGTATTGAAGATGCGGGTAATTGGGAAGCTGATACGCTTACAGAGGATTTGGATTTGAGCTACCGCGCGCAACTTAACGGCTGGAGATTTGTATTCTTAAAAGAATTTACTTCACCGGCTGAATTACCGTCCGAAATAAACGCTTTAAAGAATCAGCAGTTCAGATGGACAAAAGGCGCAATTGAAACCGCTAAAAAAATTCTTCCCTTAGTTTGGAGATCCAAAGTTCCGCTAAGAATTAAATTGCAGGCAACATTTCATTTAACAAACAATCTTGTTTTTCCTTTTATCCTGTTGGCTGCTATTCTTAACGTGCCGTTAATATTTATTAAAAACAGCGGGCCGCACGAATTGTACTTTGCGTTTATGTCAATATTTGTATTGGCATTTGTCGGTTCTTTTATGTTTTATCTTTATTCGCAAAAAGATATTAGAACTGATTGGCGAAAGAAAATAGTTCTGTTTCCGTTGTTTATGGCCGGCAGTATGGGCTTTGCTGTAAATAATTCGCGCGCCGTATTTGAAGGCTTGCTAAACAGGAAAAGTGAATTTGTAAGAACCCCTAAGTTTAAAGTTGAAAATGAAAAAGATTCATGGATTGGGAAAAAATATACTTCAAAGAAAATCAGTTTGTCTGTTATTGTTGAACTAATTATGGCTGTGTATTGTTTCATAGGAATCCTGTCGTCAATTTATTTTATGGAAATTGCAGCTCTGCCTTTCCAGATTATGTTTTTCTTAGGTTTCGCTTTTGTCTCTTTAACATCAATTAAACATGCTTTGTCTAAAGCTTAGAAAGTAGCTTTTTGAATAAGCCGACAAACGAAATATTCAACGATAAGGTTAGTTTGATTTATGAGTATAATAAAAGATCTCCGTTATTTGTTAGGATGGCAAATACGGAGATCGAAAATAATAATGTGGACAAAGCTATATTAATTTTACAGAATGGTTTAAGAATATACCCCGATTATTCAGCCGCATACCTTCTTCTGGGAAAAGCCAACACACTCATAGGCAATTATAGTCTTGCTCTAAAGAATTTTAAAACGGGAAGCGATCTTGCCAACTCGAAA
>DAIERC010000409.1 GCA_027347125.1 Ignavibacteriales bacterium | reverse complement strand
TAAAAATTGAAATAACCAACTCAGAGCTTACCGCTCTGCTTATGGAAGCAGAACTTATTAAGCTAATTAAGCCAAGGCATAACGCTCAGCTAAAAAGGTACGGCAATAAATATTTTCTAAGGATAAGTAAGAGTCATAAATTTCCCTCGGTGGAACTTACAAATTATTTCGATTTTGACGGCAACGATTATTTCGGACTTTTTATTTCACGCAGAAAAGCAGAAACGGTTCTTGAATTAATTACCAAAGCATTTGCGCTTAGAGAATGCAATGACCATGAATTCGATAAAGAGAAAGCATGTTTTCTTGCAGACATAGAAAGATGCACCGCCCCGTGCGTTAATAAAAATAATGATGCTTATAACGACGAGCTCCTTAAAGTCTACGATTTTTTATATGGCAAAAACCAGTTTGCGTTAAATCGTTTAATAACTAAAATGAAAGATTTTTCCGACAAGCAAAAATATGAAAAAGCCGCCGAGACAAAAGAAGTAATTGATTTGATCTTAAGCCAAACACATAAATCATCACTTCTTGCAGAGCCGGTAAATTCCGCCAACGTACTTTTTGAGGTAACGGAAAATTTCGACAAAGATTTTATTTTGATGATCGACGGGAAAATATATATAAAAAAATACGCCATAGACGATAAAGATTATTTTGATATCGCGCTGGACGATTATTACTCAAAAACCATCAATACCGGCAATTTGCCCGATGAAGAAGACCTGGAAAAGATGAAGATAACTTTGAACTGGCTGGTTAAAAACAGAAACAAAGTCAGGATATTTTATTTAAAAGATTACGGAAATAAAGAAGATTTATTTCTAAATATTTCAAATTTCAATTTTACTTCCGCTCCGCCCTCCTCAACAACATTCGACATAAAAAGTTTTTTAACCAAAGAAGAAGAAATAATATCCTGACTTTGCATTAAGATTTTATACCAGTTTTTTTTACATTGAACATCTTACCTCTGGTGTTTCACGTTCGTCGTCTCGCTTTTTATTCCTTGCCTATAAAGGTTTTTCTATAACTACAAAAACTTTTTCGCGCGGTATATATTTATAATAAACTCCGGCAAAGAAATAAAATCTTTTTCTGTGCAGATGAATTATTCTGTAACCCGCCGGTAAAATTGTAATCTTTGCACCAATGGGAGCGGGCACCACAGCGTAAACGTTCGCCCTTCTTTCATAAAAAGCACCGGAACGAAAATAATAATGTCTGTCCTTTACAATCACTTCATTGTATCTCACTGGTGTTTTAACAACTACCCGTTCTGCCCGCCTGTGAATTCTTTCTTCTCTTTTTGTTTGCGCCCCGGTTAACGCTGTAAAAACGAACATGAACATTGCCACGACGATAATTATTCTTTCGAATTGCACTGCTTTCCTTTTCATGGTTGTCTCCTTTGCTATAAAAAATAATTTTATCAGGTACTGAAATACTTTTAGTATAAGACAATTGGGAAAGCGATTTGTTTTAACCGGCGGAATTTTTTGTATGCAGAAATTGTTCAACCTTCTTTTATTTATGTAAAAAAGAAGGTCGAAAGAAATTTGTTTTACGGAAGGTTACACCATAACATTTTCATGCAGTACGTCGCGGAGTTTTTTAACTTCGGGATCCTCCAGGTATTCATCAAAGGTCATCGATTTGTCTATCATACCGTAAGGCGTTAATTCTATAATTCTGTTTGCTATTGTTTGTATAAACTGATGATCGTGCGAAACGAATAATACAACGCCATTAAAATTTATCAGACCGTTATTAAGCGCGGTGATAGCCTCAAGATCAAGATGATTGGTAGGTTCGTCAAGCAAAAGTACATTTGCGCCGCTAAGCATCATTCTGGCTATCATGCATCTCACTTTTTCGCCGCCGGATAATACGTTGGCTTTCTTTAGCGATTCTTCACCAGAAAAAAGCATTCTGCCTAAAAATCCTCTTATAAAAGTCTCATCTTTTTCTTTCGAATACTGTCTTAACCATTCAATTAAATTGAGGTCCACGTTAAAGTATGATGAATTTTCTTTCGGGAAATATGTTTGCGAAGTGGTTACACCCCACTCAAACTCGCCGGCGTCGGGTTTTACTTCATCCATTAATATTTTGAACAACGTGGTTTTTGATAAATCATGCGAGCCGACAAACGCGATCTTATCGCCTTTATTTACCGTAAACGAAACATCCTTTAGTACTTCCTCGCCCTCGTAAGATTTTGTTACGTTCTTTAAAGTTAAAATGCTTGTTCCTGCTTCCCTTTCAGGTTTGAAATTGATGTATGGAAGCTTTCTTGACGACGGTTTTATCTCTTCGATGGTTAATTTTTCCAAAAGCTTTTTTCTTGAGGTTGCCTGCTTCGACTTTGACGCATTGGCGCTGAATCTGGATATAAACTCCTGCAGCTCTTTTATCTTAGCTTCGGTTTTTTTATTCGAGTCTTTTGCCTGCTGCAATGCAAGCTGACTTGATTCAAGCCAGAAATCATAGTTACCCGTGTAAACCGTAATTTTGCCGTAATCGATATCAGCTATGTGAGTGCAAACGTTGTTAAGAAAATGCCTATCGTGCGAAACAACCACTACGGTGTTTTTAAAATTAATTAAAAACTCCTCCAGCCAGTTGATGGATTGAATATCAAGATGGTTCGTTGGTTCGTCAAGAAGTAGAATATCCGGGCTTCCGAATAACGCCTGCGCCAAAAGTACTTTTACTTTTTCATTGCCGGAAAGCTCGGCCATTTTTTTATAATGAAGTTCATCGTTTATTCCAAGTCCTACCAAAAGCGACGCAGCTTCAGCTTCGGCTTCCCATCCGTTAAGCTCTGCAAATTCGCCTTCAAGCACTGATGCCTGGATGCCGTCTTCGTCGGAAAAATCCGGCTTGGCGTAAAGCGCGTCTTTCTCTTCCATTATCCGGAATAATTTTTTATGACCGGCGATAACGGTTTTCAACACTTCAAATTTATCATACTCAAATTGGTTTTGCTTTAAAACAGCCAGTCTTTGCCCCGGCGTTATAATTATTTCACCCGACGAAGGATCAAGTTCTTCGGATAATATTTTCAAAAAGGTAGATTTTCCCGCGCCGTTAGCACCAATGATTCCGTAACAGTTGCCTGGTGTGAATTTGATATTTACTTCTTCAAATAAAACACGTTTGCCGTATCTTAAGCTAATATTGCTTGTGCTTAGCATAATTGGTTATCTCATTATATAATTAAAAAAACAGCTTCAAATATAACAACTTTATTTTACTTTTATAGCGTTTAATTAAAATAATTTTACTGTAATGTGCCACATACCATTTTTCAGTTTTGCCGCAATTTGGAATTAATATTTTTTAATATCCTTTTGCAAAAAGGATACAAAAAAGTTAATTTATAAAACAAATTTCTTACCCTTAGTAAAATCAAGAAAAAGTAAAAAGGCATACACATGAATGCATTGGAAGTATTAAATCTCGTCAAAACATTTGACGGGTTCAAGGCAGTGGATGATATTTCATTTGCCGTACCTGAAGGCTCTGTATTCGGTTTAATAGGCCGTAACGGCGCCGGTAAAACCACTACTATAAGAATGATGATGAATATTTATATTCCCGACAGCGGCGAGGTGATCTTAAGAGGGACTAAAATTGGGCAGGAGTTTAAGGACAAAGTAGGTTACCTGCCCGAGGAGCGCGGCCTTTACAAAAAGATGAAAGTGATGGAAACGCTTCTTTACTTTGCCGAACTAAAAGGTAAAACAGGCAGAGAGGTTGAAAAAAGAGCAAACGAATACCTCGAAAGATTTGAACTGGCAGACAGAAAAAACTCAAAGCTGGAAGACCTGTCAAAAGGTAATCAACAAAAGGTACAGTTTATTACAACCATACTTCACAACCCCGAATTTATAATTCTTGATGAGCCTTTTTCCGGTTTAGATCCGATCAACACTGACCTGCTCCGCGAAATAATAGTCGAGCTTAAATCAAAAGGAAAAATAATTATCTTCTCTACGCACCTAATGGACTTTGCTGAGAAAATGTGCGACCAGATAGCAATGATTGAAAAAGGAAAGGTTATACTGCATGGTTCGCTTAAAGAGATAAAAACTAAATACGCACAAAAAAACGTAAGCCTTAACTATGAAGGAAATATTTCTTTCCTAAAGAACAATCCTCTCGTTGAAAGCATTGAGGATTTTGGAAACTCCACCGGTATTCGCGTAAAGGACTCGGCTCAGATACAGCAGTTGTTAAAACTTCTTGTTGAAAATAATATTACGGTTAATAAATTCAGCGCCAACGATATATCGCTCCATGAAATATTTATTGAAGCGGCAGGCGGCAACAATAAAACAAAAACCGGAAAGGAGGCGTAAGATGTTTAACCGTAGAACACTTGCAATAATAAAGAGAGAACTTAGGGAAAAGCTTTTCAGCAAAGCTTTTATATTGATGACTCTTCTTGTGCCGATATTTTTGTTTGCAATTTTAGGTATGCAAACATTTTTTATTTCGATGGGCGGCGACACAAAAGCAAATATAGAAATAATTTCCGAAACGCCGCAATTAACGGGCGCATTGGTAAAATCATTCCAGGAACAGAATGATGTAAAAACCGGCAATCTAAAAGTATCATTTTCAACCGGCACAAAAAGTGAGTTTGATACAAGATTAAATTCACTTAAAAAGGATATTCTAAACGATAAACTGACCGGGATCGTATTCATACCGGATTCCGCTTTGAAAGATAAAAAGATTGAATATTATTCCAAGAATCCAAACAACACTTCACTTTTTAATAGAATAAAACAGCCTATAAATAAAGCGTTGATAGAAGTTTATTTTACCGGACAAAATTTAAGCGAGGCTCAAATATCTTTTGCCCGTGCAAGCGTTGATTTTAACGGCTTTAGAATATCGGCGGATAAAGAGATACATCAAGAAGGAATAGGAAATACAATTGTTGCGTTTCTTTTTACGTTTCTTCTTTATTTCAGCCTTATCTTGCTTGGCACAATGATAATGCGTTCGGTGGTGCAGGAAAAGAACAACAGGATTGTTGAAGTATTGCTTTCGTCCGCAAGCAGTACCGAGTTGATGGTAGGAAAAATTTTAGGCAATAGTATTACCGGTGTTGTGCAAATGTTCATCTGGCTGCTGCCGTTAATGGCTATAATATCAACATCGTGGTTTATACTTCCGGAGGAGCTTACACTTTCAATTACAATGGGAAATATTGTATTTGTATTGTTTAATTATTTTATAGGCCTAATTACTTTTCTGGGTTTGTTTGCTTCCGTCGGTTCTATTTTTGACAACGACCAGGACGCGCAATCAGGCGTTTGGCCGGTTACTATTTTAATAATGGTACCGTTTTTTATTTCTTTATCTCTAAACGACAACCCCGGCAACACAATCGCGAAAATAGCGTCTATGTTTCCTTTCGCTTCAATAATAGTTATGCCCGCAAGAATAGCCATAACCGATGTGCCCACTATTCAAATCGTAATTTCAATTTTAGTAAGTATCGCCACAATGCTCGCTATCTTTCCCATCGCCGGTAAAATATACCGTGTCGGGGTACTTATGACGGGAAAGAAGCCGAAATGGTCGGAAGTTGTAAAGTGGTTGAAAGTAAAATAAAAATACCAGCTCTGTTATGGATGACTAGTTTTTTAATTAGGTTTTATCGCGTTACATAATGTCTTTTATAAAATAAATCAGAATTATTATAATGCTTGAAAAATTTTTCGAACTGAAAAAAAACAGGACAGATATAAAAACCGAGTTGCTTGCCGGAATAACAACGTTTCTGGCAGCAATGTATATTATTGTAGTTAACCCGGCAATTATCAGTAAAACCGGAATGCCGTTTAACGGAGTTTTAACGGCAACGGTTCTTGTTTCCGCTTTCAGTACAATTATGATGGGCATATACGCTAAGAATCCGATACTGGTTGCGCCGGGTATGGGGCTAAACGCCTTCTTCGCTTTTTCAGTTGTTATAAATATGGGAGTAAAATGGGAAACCGCTTTGGGTTCGGTTTTTTGGGCAGGTATTGTATTTTTAATCCTTTCCGTTTTTAACATTAGAACATCTATAGTAAAGGCAATTCCAAAACAAATAAGGTTTGCCGTTTCGGTAGGAATAGGTTTGTTTATTGCTTTGATCGGTTTTGTTAACGCAAAGTTTATTGTGGGCGACCCCGAAACATTAATTAAATTAGGCAAAATGGATGCAATAAGCGTTACTTTTTTAATCGGTTTATTGCTTACAGCTTTACTTATTGTAAAAAAAATAAAAGGCGCTTTAATAATAGGAATAATTACCACCACGATTATTTCCATTCCTATCGGAAGATTGTACGGTGATGCATCCGCGGTTAACTTCGGGCTTCCTACGCTTGTTACATGGAAAGGATTTTTTGCCAGTCCTGATTTTAGTTTGATAATGAAAATGGATCTTATAGGCTCGCTTAAATTTGCAATCTGGCCTATTACCTTCGCGTTTTTGTTTACCGACATGTTCGATAGTTTGTCAACTTTTGTGGGAGTTGCGGAAGCCGCCGATTTAATTGATGAGAACGGCGAGCCGAGAAATGTAAAAGAATCTTTAATAGTAGATGCTTTCTCTACTACAATTTCCGGTTTGTTCGGAACAAGCGCCGGTACAGCGTATATTGAATCTGCAACCGGTATCGAAGAAGGCGGAAGAACCGGTTTAACTGCCGTTGTATCCGGACTATTATTTATACCATTCATGTTCATTTCTCCGTTGTTATCCGTTGTTCCAGAAATTGCTACGGCCCCGGCGCTAATTATCGTTGGTGTTTTCATGATGAAACCGGTTCTTAAAATTAACT
>DAIERC010000087.1 GCA_027347125.1 Ignavibacteriales bacterium | reverse complement strand
GCGTTTAGGAAGTTTATAATCTTCGGCATTCTTAATAAAAATTGCATGCTTCTCATCTACCTTTAAATTACGCCCGAACTTGAACCGTAAATTAGTGGATGCTTCCCTATCGCCCAAAACTTTAGCGCCGCGCAAGGCTCTAATGCTTCCATGGTCGGTAGTTATAATTATCTTGGCATTTTTTACGCCGGCCAGCGCCTTAAATGTAGCGTTTAACGAAGAGTGCGTAAACCATGTATTTGTTAACGAACGGTACGCGGGTTCGTCCGGGGCAATTTCTTTAAGCAGGTCAGAATCCGATCTGCCGTGCGCAATCATATCTAAAAAATTTACCACAACGGCGGTAAGATGGGTATTTTGATATGAAAGAATATTTTGTTCAAAGTTCCTTCCAACTTCCGGATCAATAATTTTAATATACTTAAGATCGTTGCGCAACTTTATCCTTTTCCGGTCAAGCATCATTTGAAGAAGTTCTTTTTCATATTTATTCATACTGTTTTCATCATCATCGCCGTTAGTCCAATACTGCGGGTAATATTTTTCGATGTCGGAAGGAAACAATCCGCTGAATAGAGAATTACGCGCATAAGGAGTAGCCGTAGGAAGGATGGCATAATAATAATCTTTGTTAATCTTAAAATTTTCCTGAAGATGTTTTTCCATAATCAGCCATTGGTCTAAACGAAGGCAATCTATCACGAAGAAAAAAACAGCGGCGTTTGGCTTTTCCAACTGAGGAAGAACATACTTGGAAACAATTTCAGGGGAAAGTGTAGGAGTATCTACGTCGCCCAGGCTTGTAATCCAGCCCTTATAATTTTTTTCCACAAATTTTGAGAACTCCTTATTGCCTTCTTTCTTCTGATCGTTTAAAGTTTGCCTCAAATTAATTTCGGGATGAGTATCAAGTTCTACATCCCAATTAACAAGCTTCAAATAGATGTCTTTCCATTCTTCAAAGTCCATCGTGTTAAGAAACGCTCTTGAAATCTCGTTAAAATCCTGCAGGTAATCTTTAGCGGTATGCTGACTTGAAATTCGTTTCCCTTCAAGAATTTTTTTACAGACAAGTAAAATTTGGCTCGGGTTAACTGGCTTTGTCAAATAGTCGGTAATTTTACCGCCAATGGCATCGTCCATTAAAGTTTCTTCTTCACTTTTGGTAACCATAACAACGGGCAAGTCTGGTCTAAATTCTTTTATTCGCCCCAAAGTTTCCAAACCGCCCATGCCGGCCATCATTTCATCCAGAAAAATTAAATCATAGTTTTTATCTTTTACCAACGAGATAGCGTCTTCGCCGTTTGTAACAGTATCTACTTCGTATCCTTTTTCCGAGAGGAATATAATATGCGAACGCAGCAAATCAATTTCGTCATCTACCCATAAAATTTTATTTACTTTCATAAAAAATTTTTCCCATCCGTTTTTAACGTTATAAGAAACAATTCCATCGCTTCAAAAGCAAGCAACCTGCATCACCTTTAACCGATACTATATTAATATATTTTTTTACTGAATCGAAATATGAACGTCTAAGCCCGCCGTGTTGGAAGATGTAGGCGGAATTCTGGAAGCTCCTACAGGCTGCGTTGTAGACCTCTGGTAAAATATGGATAATGTAACTTTTGAACTAACCGTATATTTTACTCTAGGCTCAATTGTAACCCTGTTTACGCCATCCTGCGGAATTCCTCCGTCAACATATTGCTGCATGTTATAATTAACCGTACTGTTCTGACTATTTGTATAAGAGAAACTAAATTCAATATCATTCTTCAGCGATAAGCCGAAGAACGGGAATTCAAACCCAGATTTTGCGTATGATGCCGTTACTCCTATATCTTTTGAAAATGTCTCGGTTATCTGTTGTGTGGAAATACCAAGGTCGTAACTAGACCTGGTTGAATATTTTATATTGCCCGTAAGATTACCATCCCACAGTTTAGTGAATGTAATATTAATTCCTATCAAAGGAGAAAATCCGTATTCAATTCTTTGTGTTTGCACAACCCTTGTACCGCTCGGGTCAATTAACCAGCCCTCGGTATAGGTTGAAGTGTAGGCGTGGTTAAGCGATACGCTTTGAGCAAAAGATTTGAAGATGGAATACTTCTCCAGACCGTCCCAGGTAATAGACCAGTTGGGGCGCGGTATATAATTCATAAAATCTTTTAAGAAACTTACGTTGGAAAGCCACGGAAGAGTTTCAAATCCCTGAACAAATGCAGTGGATAAATTCTCCGAAGAATTTGCAGAGTTAGAATTATATAATTCGTGCACCCTCTTTATGCCGCTGTTAAGAAAGCTCAAAAAGAAAATCGGCGGAATCGATAAAAACGATCTTGATATAGAACCGGTTGCATTACTAAATTGCGGAGTAATAAAACCGTTTGCATCGCTTTTATATGAAGTACTTTTGTTAACCGTCCAACCAACTTTCCAGTTAAGATCTATTTTAGCACCTTCCCACAAGGGTTTGGAAGTGCTGAAATCCAGATTGTTCTTTTGACTGTAAACATCGGTTATACTTTGCATACCAGGTGTTCTCAACCCCACGTCGGAATTTAGGCCCAGCATAAATAATCTTGAAGGTCCGTAAGCCTCGTGGAATGTTAATCCCCAAAAGTTTGAGAAACCCGTTCCGCCGCTTAAAAGGCTTCCCTTTGAAGCGGAATTATCCGAAGATAAGTTTACTGAAATCGCATCATAATCAAACAGCACTATTCTTGCGAAAGATTTTAAATAATAAATTGCGTTATCAATAGGAGATTTCTTAATTATTTCTTTAGCAAGTAGTGAATCTTTGGCAAGGGAAGTATCTTTTACCGCTAAAGAGCTGTTGGGGCTTTGAGTTTTTTCTCCACCAAATTCTCTTCCTCTTGAACGTTCGAAACCAGGCTGTTGATTTTCTTGCTGGTTGTTTGCCTGCTTCTCTTCAAACAGCGGCTGCATTAAAGATTTTAGAGAAAGCCTTAGCCCAACACTTGCATGGTTCGCAAAACCGGCGCTTCTTCCTGCTTCTTGCTGACTGAAGTTGTTATTCCATTGGTAAGAGGCGGAGTAGCCTGCCGTAATCTGAAAATATTTATCGATATCCCAGAGCGACGGCAATATTGGTGTAGATCTAAAATCCACTGTCTGCTGGTATTGATAAGCTTTTCCGAAAAAAGCGCCGGAAAAAATTTCTTTCCATACCTGATTTTCGGGCCTTAAATTATTTGTGGCATCGGTTTCCAGGTAAGCGAGGGATGAATTAACAGACATCGTGTAATTTGCACTTAAGTTTAGCAGACCGCCGTCAGTAAATTTCCATAAAAAATTCATATTCCTCGTTGTTGAAAAATCGTGCGAGAAAATAGTTTGAGACGGAGTATTATTTAATTGCCTGTTCGTGGTGGTATTTCTATTTCTTTTTACAGCTAAGTTAACCGCAAAATTTTGAGGCGCATAATATATTTTTAAATTTCTGTAGTCTTTTAAGAAACTAAATATGGTTCCTATGAACGGAATTTTGGCCGGAGATATATAATCATCCGGACTAAAATTTATACCGTAGCTGGCATTCGCATTCCACACCCATGCGCGTGTGGCTAATATTGTGGGATTTCTACTAAACGTTTTGTTATAATTAAAACCTAAAGTTAGGGCGTTAAAAGTATCTCTAATTAACCAGTAATTGGAAGGTATTTTTATACTTACACCGGAGGCAGACCATGTATCCGACACGTTCAATGTTTGTGAATCGGTTAATATTTGCTGCGACGA
>DAIERC010000405.1 GCA_027347125.1 Ignavibacteriales bacterium | reverse complement strand
GGCATAAAGTCAATCCACCTGTCGTTAAAGGCTTTTTTTACGGTGTTAAGATATTCGGTGCCGAGTGGTTTAAGAGCGTCTAAAATAATATTCTCGCCTTGCTCTATACTAAAGCGCATATCAACTTTTTTAACTATCGGCGTATAAAGGTCGTAATAATGCAGTGTATCTACGCCAAGCATTTTTTTCTTCAGTTGCAAAAACCTGTACAGCGTGGGCAAATTTTCATGAATTTGGTTTATCAAATTTTCGTATACCGAAACCGGAATATTGTTCGCATCCAGGGATGCTTCCAGAGAAGTTTTATATTTTCTGTCTTTCGCAAAAACATAATCGTCTTTAACTTTGCCTCCCAAATTAGCGCCGAGCGTATTTTGGTATTTACCGTAATTATCGAAGAACGCTTTAAATACTTCCGCGCGGTCTTCCCTGTTGGGAACGGCTCTGTATTTTGTATACGACGATGAAGTTAATGTTACTTCTGCTCCGTCGCTTAGCTTTGCTTTTGCATAAGGAAATTCGGCGTTGTTAAAAATATTATAAACATCGCTCGGGGTTTGAGACACTGATCCGAAACTGGCAAGAATTTTTTCTTCGGCTTCGGAAAGAGTGTGCTTCCTTAAACGTTGAATGTTCTCGATAAACATTTTGTATTCGGCTAATTTTTTTTCGCTCTTAAAAAAAGATTCTATTTTCTTAGGCTCAATTTTTAATATTTCGGGACTAAGAAAAGCCGTTTTCTCCGAGAACTCGGTTCCCAGGTTAGATGTTTGCTGGGTTAAAGATTGATTTTTGGATATTCTTAAATCCTCATCGCTCAACCTTTCCGCGTAATCCGAAACCCTGTAGAATTCTTTAAGTACGCCAAAGTAATTCTTCAAAGCGTTGTAAAGGTTTTGCGGGCTTTGGCCCAGTTTGCCTTTGTATTTTTCCACCCCGGCAATTTTTTTTGCCACATCGTCTTTAGCCGCATTCCAGGCTTCTACGCTTGGGTAAAGATCATTCAAGTTCCAGGTATATTTTTCCGGAACATCTTTTCTTTCAAGATTTTGAGAGTTTGCTTGCATTTGAAATACCGTTATTAATAGAAAAGATAAGATAAATATGTTTAGTACTTTCATAAAAACCCCAATTATTGTGATTTATTTTAATAACACTTTCAAAATTAAGGATAATTTTCTTTAACGCAATTTGATGCGAAAAAATTCTAGCCGGTTTCATGCGGATTTAATACGATTATTTTATATTCGTGATAAATTTTTTCGGAATTAACGGGAACTAATAATGGCAAAAGAATATGATCCCAGGATGCATTCGGCCGAACACATATTAAACCAAACTATGGTTCGTATGTTCAACAGAGGCCGCTCCTTCAGCAACCATATTGAAAAGAAAAAATCGAAATGCGATTATCACTTTGATAGGCTTTTAACCGACGACGAAGTAAACGAAATTGAGAAAAAGGTAAATGAAGAAATAAATAAAAACCTTAACGTGTATGAGGAATTTATTCCGAGAACCGAAGCCGAAAAACAATTTAACCTGGATAGATTGCCCGATAGCGCCGGCGAGATATTAAGAATTATTAAAATAGGTAATTACGATGCTTGCCCGTGCAGCGGGGTTCATGTAAAATCTACAAGCGAGATTGGCGCGTTTAAAATTATTTCAACTAATTATGAAAACGGCGTTTTAAGACTTCGTTTTAAATTGGAGTAAATAAAATTTATGAAGTTTCAATTTCATTTTTTCCCAGCGGAAATTGCAATGTTATTTGTGTGCCTTTGTCTTTTGCACTTTTAATCTCAAATTGCCCGTTAAGCAGCTGCGTTAATTTATACGCAATTGTAAGCCCCAGGCCCGCGCCCTCGTAGTTGCGTGTATAGCCTTCTTCTTCCTGGGCAAAAGGCTCAAACATCCTGTTTAATTCTTTTTCCTCTATTCCCTTGCCCGTATCTTCAATAATAATTTGAACCTTGTCGTTATTAATTCTGGACGTTATTATAATGTGTCCGTTAAGAGTATACTTTATGGCGTTATCAATTAATGAGTCGATTATCTTTTCGAACTTAACCCAGTCGGTCTCAATATTTAACCATTCGGTCTCAATGTTTAGACGAAGGTTAAGGTTCTTTTGCAACGCCTCATAATATTTTTTATTATACACAGACTTTAATACCTGGTTGCAATTCAAATTTACCTTATCAAGCTCAACTTCGCCGGAATCTATCTGGAATACTTCCACAATGTTTGTAAATAAATTCAAAACCCTTTTTAGTACATCTTTTAAAGAACCGGCTAATTCCGAGATTGTGCCGTAATCCTCAGCTGCAACGCTTTCGTCTATAATTTCGGAGTAGCCGATTATTGCGTTAAACGGTGTTCTTATTTCGTGCGACATGTTTTCGAGGAACGCGGTTTTTAATTTGTTAAGATAATTTTCCTTTTCGTACATTTGTTTTAAATTCATCTGGTATAAAAGCTCATCGGTAATATCGTGCATGCTTATTATGAAAAGCGTTTCACTTTCAATCTTATCGTCAAGAAGAGTAATTTTAACATTATAATGTTTAGCTTTGCAGCATTCATATTTAAATTCGATGTTCGGCGCTTCCAGGTTATCGAATCTGGAAATGTTTTCCAGAACCGGGTTTAGTAATTTAGCCTCCAGTACGGTTTGAATATCTTTCTTGAAGGCTTTGCTCTTGTCTATGTTAAATACCTTGCAAAAATTTTCGTTGGCATTTTCAAATAAATATTTACCGTCTTTCTTCTTAATAATTACAAGCAAATCGGAAATATTATTAATTATTGATTTTAGCCTGTTCTCCGATTTTTTTATTACATGATTCTTCGTAACATAATTTGTTATGTTGTTTGCCGTAACAATAAACTTTGTATAATCGCTGCCTTGCCTGTAAATAGGATTTAATTTTAATTCAAAGTAACTAACGCTTCCGTTCGGGTCGGTAATTACTATTGTTTTATTCCAAAGTTTAAAACTTTTAATTGCCTGCTCAAGCAAATTTACCTCGTCATGGTCAAGGTAAAATGAAAGCACTTCGGGCAGATAATTATTGTAAATATTTTCCAGCTGTGTGTGCAATATCTTTTCAAATGAATTGGTTGAATACGTTACCAGCCCATGTTCATCGGTTACAATAACGGGCACGTTTCCGTATTCCAGCGCGTTATGCAGGTTGCTCATCCGCTCTTCAAGTTTTTCCTTTTCAACCAGCGAATTAAATATGAGCACAAAATATTCACGCTCCGATATATATACTCTCTCAAGTTCTACGTTATATTCGTTATTAAGCAGGTTGTGTTCCGGCGAGAATGTAATATCGAACTGAAAATTATCGTAGTTGCTTCCGGTAAGAGCAAACAAAAGATATCCAAGGTTGGGCTCCGATTCCAGGTCGAAGAATTTTTGGCCCTCGTAAATATTAAAAACTTTTTTAAATGATTCGTTTGAAAAAATAATATTGCACGCAATATCAACTATGATAAGAGGATTACTGTTTTGAATTTCGTAAAATGATTCAAATTCAGAAATTGAAAGATAATTTTTTCTTTCGGGAGCGTTAGTTTGATTATTCTGCATTCAATACTTTAATTTTCTTGATTATTATTGGATCGGTTTTATCGCTTTGCAATTCGTTCCTAATAATTTTCAACCCGGTCAACTTATCTATAAAAGTAAACAAAAAACCGTTCATACTTTCAAATTCATTTTTAATACCGTACTTTATATCGGCTAACAGCTCTTCGATAATATATTTATCCTCCGCCGTTAATTCGCGGAAAATATTCAGGTCAAAAATTCTTTGCAGTAAAATATTCAAAGCGGAAAAATTAATTAACGAAGGAGTTTCATCATATTGAATTTTATCTAGTTTAGAAACAAGTTCAATAAATGTTTTGCTTCTCCAGTTATTGCCTTTTTTTTCTTTTACAACCCGGTAATCCAGTTTAGATAAACCGCTTAAATTCGGCAGCTCAATTGTTGTCTGGAATTCTATATCCGATACTATAAAATCCAGATATATTTTTTCGTTTTCAACGTGTTTAAACTCTTTTAATTTCCAATTTACCAGGTTTAAATATTGTAAGGCAGGAGAGATATTTACAGAATCGTGAGCGTCAACTTTTTTATTGTAAACAGCACCCAAAAAATTGTTAAATGAACTGGTTTTTACGGATTTACCATATTCACTACCGGACGATATGTTACTTATTTTATCTAACATGCCTATTTCCTCAACTTATTATCGAAGAAAAAGGCAAAAAATTAAGCCGGTCAGTCCAATTTTATCATTTTACTGTCGGAAGCGTAATCTATCATTTCTGGGCTTTTTAGGTGAGTAAGGTCATTAACTAAAATTTTAATTCTTTCAATTGACTGGTTGATTACCTGTAAATCTTCGTCGAATATTTTATTATCGGCGTCTTTAAGGTCATGTTCTATATTTTTGATGGAAACCAGCAAGCTGCTGAGCGGATTGTTTATTTTATGGCCGATTGTACAAGCCATTTCTACAATTGCTTTGTCGTGCTCAATGCTGCGCAACTCATCCTGAAGATTATGGATTCTCATGCCGGATCTAATTCGTGCAAGCAATTCCTGGTTCTGAACAGGTTTAACCAAAAAATCATCCGCACCAATATCCAAGCCTGCAACCCGGTCTTTAAGCGACGCCCTAGCCGTCAAAATTATAAAATATATGTGCTTAAGCTTTTCATTTTTCTTAACAACGTTGCAAAGCTCAAGGCCGTCCATCACCGGCATTGTCCAGTCGGCAATAATAACTTCCGGGACTAGTTTATCCATCAAATCCAGTGCTTCTTTTCCGTTTGTGGCGGTAAAAACCTGGTAATTGTTTTTGGACAGAAGTTTATCCAGGATAAAAAGAGTGTCTTTTTCGTCTTCTACAACTAAAATTTTATTTTTGTCCATTATTTTCAATAAGAGAATTTACTTTTTCTATTAGAAAGTTAAAATCAAGAATAGGTTTAGTAATAAAATCTTCAGCTTGACATGCTTCACAAAAATTTTCGCCTTTTATGCCGGGAGTATAAGCAGTAACCAACAAAATGGGAATGTGCGAAATGCTGTCGTTGCTTTTTATTGCTTTGGATAATTTAATGCCATCAATTTTTTCACCATAAAGATAAGTATTCTTTAGGTTTATATCCATAATAATTAAATGTATAGCTGTTTCGTTAAGTGTATTTACAACCTTATCGCCGTCTTCCATAATAAGAGCGTTAAACCCCGCTTTTTTAAAAATGAATCGATAAAAATCAATCGTAAACGGGTCATCTTCAACTACTAATATATTTTTCATTCACTGTAATCCGAATATTTTACAATAATGCTAATTCTTCTGTTTACAAAATTAAAAGGATCGGCTTTGTCTCTAAGTTCACGGTCGGCATAACCTCTTACTTCAAAAATCTGCGAAGGAGTCATATTGCCTTGAGTTAATGCCCGCCTCGCGGAGTTTGCCCGGTCGGCACTAAGTTCAAAATTAGTATACCCGGTTCCGTCATTAGAATACGGACGTGCATCGGTATGGCCTTCAATAATTACTTTGTTGGGAATTTTTGAAAGCTCATCGCCTATTTTTTTAAGAATCAGTTCAGCTTCTTTGGTTAACTTGGCTGTTCCTATTTCAAAGAAAAGATCTTTAGATGAATCAATGAGTTCTATCTTAAGGCCTTCTTTAACAATTTCAACTTTTATGTGCCCCATTATGTTTTTGAATGTGGGGTCCTGGCTCAGCTCGCCGATAATTTTCTCACCCATTTCTTTCAACAATTCCATTTCCTTTGCATGAGCCTGCATACTGCTTACCTGATCCATTTTAATTAGCGAAGGACTGCTTCCGTCTAAAATCGATTTGCTCTTGGTTGAAAAACCTATCGGGTCTCTAAAATAACTGGCAACCGCTTTTTGAACTTTCTGGCTTGAGCTTAAAACCCACAGCACAATAAAAAGAGCCATCATTGCGGTAACAAAATCGGCATAAGCAACTTTCCATGCCCCGCCGTGATGCCCGCCGTGCTTTTTTATTTTCTTAATTATCTGCGGTGGCTGTTCGCCGTCGTGCGCCATGGTTTAGCTCTTTCCTCTAACATAATTTTCAAGTTCGGTAAACGTCGGCCTGTCATCTGTAAAAATTGTTCTTCGGGCTATTTCAACTGCAATAATGGGCGGATTGCCTTTTGCGTACGAAACAATGCAGGCTTTAACGGTTACAAACAGTCTTAACTTGTTTTCCATATTATGTTCTATGTTTGCCGCAAGCGGATTAATAAAACCGTACGCTAAAAGCACGCCGAGAAAAGTACCAACAAGAGCAGCAGCTACGTGATGACCTACAACCTCAGCTCCTTTATCTATAGAAGACATAGTAACAATAATGCCGAGAACCGCGGCTACTATTCCAAGCCCGGGCAGCGAATCACCAACCCTTGCAATCGATGCCGGAACCGGTTTTAATTCCATTTCATACGTTTCAATTTCCGTATCTATTACATTTTCAAGTTCATGCGGTGGAATACCGCCCGAAAGCATAACCTTCATGGTATCGCAGAAAAAATTTCTTGTAACTTCGTTGTTAATAAATTTTTTATTCTTCGATAGGATGTCGCTCTCAGTCGGGTTCTCGATATGTTTTTCAATAGCAAGCAAACCGTCTCTTTGGGCTACCAGGAATAAATCGTTAAACGATTTCAGCAGTTCAAGATAATCTTTTTTTGAAAAATGATCGGGGCTTATTGCTTTAGGAATTTCAGCCAATATTTTTTTTAGCAAAGATATCGGAGCAGAAATAAGCAAACTGCCTATAGCGGCACCGCCAATAACAATAAACTCGGACCATTGAAGTAACAGAAGGAGATTTCCCCCTGCTAAGAGAAACCCTGTTACAATTCCAAATGCTACAACGGCAATTCCAATAATTACAAACATATTATGATTCGGCTAATGAATAATTTTTTATTTCTTCTACAATGGTAAAAATTTGTTCACACATAAGTCTTACATGCGACCAATTAATAACTGAGTTAGAAAGCTGTTCTTCCACCACACCGCTGATTAAACTGAGCTTAGGATAACCAATAGTACCGCCGGCGCCTCTTATTTCGTGAACTATATTTTTAAGCTTACCGTGGTCCTTTTGTTCCAGGGCTTCCACTATCACGTCCTTTTTTTGAGGAAAATTTTTTATAAACATTATACACAACTGCTTTTTCATTTCATCCGAAGCTGATTGCGAGAATGCCTTTTTCTTTTTTGCCTTTATCAAAAATTCAGGGCCGAGCAATTCGTTAATGTTTTTAATAATGATTTCTTTTTGCAGCGGTTTTGAGATTACTCTTTCGGCGCCGGCTTCAACCGCCGCCAGAACGTTTGTTCTGTTGGTGTTTCCGCTAATTACAATTACAGGGATATCCTTTAAATTATCCAGCACTTTAATTACCTGTAACATTTTAACCCCGTCCAGGTTCGGCATCAATAGATCAAGGAAAATTAGAGCAGGTTTGTACTCGGCTGCTTTTTGTATTCCTTCGAGGCCGTCAAGACATGTAACTACTTCGAAATTATAATCGCTAAAGAAATTTTTTAATGAATTTCTAATAATATCCGAATCATCAACCACCAGTAATGTTACTTTTTCGTCATCCATTTTAATCTGATATTTTTCTTATTTGATTCATTTTTAATTTATTTACGTCTTTAGGCTTTTCGGAAATTTTTTGCGAAGCCTCAATGGTTACCTGTTTTACCTTATCGTAAATTTCGCCTCTAAATATTTCCACATCTTGAGGCGCAGTAATACCAAATTTAATTTGGCCTTCGGAAATACCCAGTACTTTTACCGTTATATCCGGGCCTATTTTCATTTCTTCATTAAGTTTTCTTGTAAGTATTAACATAATTTAAAGCACCTGCTATTCTTTAAAAAGATTATAGTACACCGGGTACTTATCGGTATCCAGTATTTTTTGGTAACCTGTTTTTGTATCCTGATTTATATAAACAGGCGCCTTTAAATTAACTGTAATTTTTAAAACATCAGAATTTAAAGAAACTATGCCGAATGCCTCATGGCTTTTTTCTTCCGGGTAAGTGTCATCTATTATCCTAATGCCGATGAGGGGGAAAGCTATCTCAGGCTTTTCCACCGAGTTAAGCCAATAGAAAAAATCGTCATCCACTTTTATAAGCAGATATTTTTTTAACTGCTCAAAGCCGATGATCCCGGAGTTAAAATTTATAATGAGCTCTTCATCGAATTCAATTTCACCCAAATGATATGTTTTTATTTTCATATAAGTTTACTTTTTTATAATTACTATGTCTACACGTCTGTTTGTTGCGCGCCCTTCGGGCGTATCGTTCGATGCAATCGGTTTATATTCCGAATAGCCGACTATTGAAACTTTATCTGCGATCAGCCCTTCGTTGTTTATTAAATAATAAGCCGTATTAAGCGCCCTAACAACGGATAGATGCCAGTTTGACGGAAAAGCCGCCGTGTTAACAGGAACATTGTCCGTATGTCCTTCCACCCGGATATCGTTAGGCAACTCTTTTAAAATCGCCGCAATTCTGTTAAGAACCATCAAAGAACTTTTGTTTAACTGGGCCGAACCTGAAGGGAAAAGAATATCGTCCAGTATATGGATTACAATACCTCTTTCATTCTCTTCAAGTTTAATAGATCTTTCATAATGATATTTTTCAATTATCTTTTGCAGCTCAGTTTTTAAACTTACTCCTTTTACCGGAATCGGAGTGTTGCCCAGATTAATTTTCCCGCGATTAACTTCAATTACCTTGCTGCTGTTGCCAAAAACGTTGCCCATCGCGGAAATCATATTCTCATATTTTTTTACGTCAATATTAGACACCGCATACAAAATAATAAATAAACCGAGAAGCAAGGTTATCAAATCGGCGTACGTAATTAAATAACGATCTTTTTCGCCGCCGTCACTAAAAGGAGATTCTTCATACTCTAAGAACTCATCATTTTTGATTGTTCTTTTTGTGGAAGAAGACTTAGAAGCCTTGCTTTTACTATCGAGGGAATCTCCCCACTCTGCAACGCCAGAATGCCTTCCAGGGAAATCTCCATCATATGTTTTTCTTCCAAATGACATTTTTTTAATTTATCACCAATTGGTAACCATAAAATATTTGCGCTAAATACGCCCCAAAGAGTCGCAATAAACGCCGAAGCTATGTTTTTTATAAGTGAATTCGGGTCGCCTCCGGCATTTGCCAAAGTCATAATCAAACCCATCACCGTTCCGATAATACCCATTGTGGGGGCATAGCCGCCCATTTTGGTAAAGATAAAAATATTTGAGTAATGACGTTCCTGCATCGATTTCATTTCGAGCGACGCAATATTCTGAATTGAATCTGCGTCCGTTCCGTCAATAACATATCGTATCAATTTTTTCGGGAAGTTATATTCTAATCTATCAAGTCTTTTCTCTATAGATAGAAGCCCTTCCTTCCTTGATATTATCGAAAATTCTACGAGATTATTTATCAGGTTTTTAATATTATATTTATCCGGAAAGTAAGCCATCTTTATCAGCCTTAAAATATTGCTGAACCTGTCGAAACCGAAACCGATAATAACCGCTGAAAAAGTTCCTCCGAAAACAATTATTAAAGGAGGAATTAAGAATAAAGCCTCGAACGAGCCGCCTTCAAATAAAAAGGCCCCGAATATCGAAAGGATACCTAATATTAAACCGTTTAGTGTTCCTATTTTTCTCATCATAAGTATTTTAGTAATGAATCAGTTACCGTACTGGAAGCTATTTTATAAGTTAATTGCAGCGTATTGTTCTGGTTCTGCAAATCGGTAATAGCCTTCGCAAGATCCACACCCTGCTCGTTGGAAATCATTGTATTAAGTTGTGTTTGCCTGTTGGAAAGCAAGTCTTGAGAATCCGTAAGCTGGTTAGTTATGTTGCCTGCTTTTGTAATATTATCCAGCAGCCTAGAGTTAAAATCCGAAACCGCCTGCACCTGGTCGGCTGTAGGTGTTTTTCCACTTTTCAAAGTATCTCTTATTTGAATAAGGGTGTTGAAAATATCGTTTTTTTGATTGGCGGAATACGCCAGTGTTGTGGCTGAGCTTTTCTCGGCCACGCCCAAAAAGTTTAATGAAAAGTCTATTTTTTTAGTAGTGTCTTTTATATGAATATCGGAAGCCGGCTGCCCGTTTACGGTTTTTATATTCCCGGAAGTTGAATCGAACACAACCGATTTTGCGGCAGGCGGTGAAGAAAATATTGATGTACCTCCTCCGTCCACTACATCATAAGTCATATCATAAGTATTAGCGGCGGTTTTTGTAAAAGTAGTATTTAAAGTATACTGGTTTCCCGATGAATCATAAACATTAGTATTCTTCGTTACCGAGCCGCCAACGGCAGTTCCCGAATCAATTGTTCCGTCTAGTTTTACAATAGTGCCGAAAATTTCGGTACCGGTCATATTAATTTTTTGAGTAGTGCTTTGCGATGTACGTATGCTTTGAGTTCCCGAAATATCATTAGGCGCAACTTGCACCGATGAACCGTCGCTTGCCAAGCTAAACGGCGCCGCGGAAAAATCCGTTCCTCCAAAAATATATTTGCCGTCTACGTTGGTATTGGCCTGGTTAACCAGTGAATTCAATATCTGATCAACTTGATCTGCGTAAGAATTTAAATTGGTAGTGTTCGCAACATTTTGCACCTGGGTTAATTTGGTTAGTACGGTGGTAATATTATTTTGAATGCTATCCATTGTATCCGTAGTGTTTTGCAAAAAGCTTAAACCTGAATCTATATTTCCCGAGTAGGTTTGAGTTTGACTCAACTGGTTGTTCCACCCAAGCAGGTTTGCCGTACCAACGGGTGAATCTGAAGGCGAATTTATCTTTGTTCCCGTAGCAATTAAGTTTTGTAAATTGGTAACATTTTCCTTCACCTTGCTAAGGTTATTAAGATAATCGGAGCTCATTAATAAGTCGGAAATTCTCATAACTTATCCTACCATATTTAATAATGTTTGAAGCATATCATCGGCCATTTTAACAATTTTTGCCGATGCGTCATAAGACCTTTGATATTTAATTACATTCATCATCTCTTCATCTACGGAAACACCGGAGTTGGAATCCTTCTGCTGGTTTAATTGCTGAAGCACGAGATTATAAGAATTAGCCGTATCCGAAGCGGCTTTCGTATCGTTTCCCACATTTGCGATAAGCGTATTATACTGGTCCTGAAGAGACGTTCCGCCTGAACCGGCAGTGGTAAGTAAACCGGATATATTCAGCGCTATGTCCCCGTTACCCGAAGTTCCGTCTTTGGAAACCGCAATTTTTTGAGGATCATTTAAAACCTGTGAGTTTATAGTAAGCACACCGTTTGTGTAGCTATCAAAGAAATTTATATTCGTTTGGGACGGGTTGCTGATTGTATAACCCTGCGAATGTTCAGCATTAACAGAGGTCATTAAGTTGTTTACGTATGAATCGAGACTGCTTTGATATCCCGGAATTTTATTGTTGTATAAATCCATCATAGCATTTGTTGAGCCGCCGCTTAAATTTGCGGTCACTGATCCGTCAGCCGTAGTTAATTGCAGCTTCCCCCCGGAGCTTGTAACTTTAAGTTGTGTATAACTACCTCTATCGGCTACAAAAGCCCCGCCAATGCTTACTACCGCCGAATTGCTGCTATCGTAACTTACATTAATGTTAACAAGCTTGCTTAGGTCGGCTATTACTTTATCCCGGTTATCTAAAAGATCGTTAGGTTGAAGCCCGGTGCTTTGCGCTTTAAATATTTGCGTATTTAAACTTTGAATTTGTTTTATATCGGCGTTTATAGTAGTAACATTAGAGTTTATTTGATCATAAATATTCGTCTTTACGGTGTCAAAACCCTTGTTAATTGTCTGGATTTTTTCACTTAAATTTTGCGCCGCCTGAATAACGTTGTTTCTTAATGCGGTTGAGTTTGGTGTTACCGAAAGCTGTTCCCACGAATTAAAGAAAGCGCTGCTAATACTTGATAACCCCACATCGGAAGGTTCGCTGAAAAGCGTTTGCACCTGGTTTAGTATATCGTTTCTTGTGCTGTTGTCGGAATATTTTGAATTGGTAGCTCTTGTTTGTTCTTCTGTTAATTGGTCTCTTACCCGCTGGATTTGAGCTATTTGAACACCGGTGCCCCAAATAAAATTACCTTGCTGCTGCGACGGTGAAGTGGAAAGAATTACCTGCTGCCTTGAATAATCCGTATTAGAAGAGTTAGCAATATTGTTTGAAGTAACATCTATTGCGCTTTGGTATGTAGCCAAGCTTTTTTGTGCTATGTCAAATACTCTGCTTAAACCCATTTTATATTTTCCTATCGAAAATTTGGTTCTTACTCGAATTTATAATTGCTGCCACGGTTTCCTGAATAAAACTTCTGGCTTGCTCAACCAGCATTCTGTTTTGCGCGTTGATTTTAGCAATTTGCATAGCAAGTGTTTTTAATGAGCTTTGGATTTTCACAATGC
>DAIERC010000394.1 GCA_027347125.1 Ignavibacteriales bacterium | reverse complement strand
ACCGTTCTAATAATTTCTTTCGGGTCTTTCCTCTTTAATTCTATATCGAAGACATCTATGTCGGCAAATCTTTTAAATAATATTCCTTTGCCTTCCATTACAGGTTTACCGGCCGAAGGACCTATATCGCCAAGGCCAAGAACGGCGGTTCCATTGGAAACAACGGCAACCAAATTTCCTTTTGCGGTATATTTATAAACATCATCTTCATTCTTTGCAATTTCTCGGCATGGTTCGGCAACGCCGGGGGTATAAGCCAAAGAAAGGTCTCTTGAGGTAAGGCATGGTTTTGTAGCCACAACTTCTATTTTGCCTTTTCTTCCCTGGCTATGATATTCAAGAGCTTCTTCAATACGAATATTCATTACTATCTCCTAAATAGTTCCTTTATAAAAAGGACGTTTTAAAATTTTTTATATTTAGTAAAAATATGCTAGAGTGGTAAATGAATTGATAAAACTTAGAGAATTTTGCTGCAACTTAAAACATCCGGATGCGGGTAATTTTTTTCCAACAGCAGCGTCCTTATTTTCTCGACCATCGGGCATAAAACACTAAATTTCCCAAAATATCAGAAATACAAATACTGCACACCCATAAAACGTGCCACCAAATCTATATAAAATATTTTAATTAGTTTACATTTTAACAACTATTTTAAATTAATTAATTATTTCTCAACCTGTTATTTCCCATTTCTGATAATTTTTTTCTAATGTTTAGAAGAAATAAATACAATTTAATTTACGGCGTTTATTACTAAGTAACTTTGTTTAAATTTTATTTATTCGGAATAAAAAGAAAAAAGGCAACGATTCACTTCTGAACCGCTGCCTTTTAAGGAGTACGTAAGACACTTTTACTAGCCAGGGACTACAAAAAGAATTTACTTACTTGAGTAAAATCATTTTATGAGTTTGTACAATTTCTCCAGCTCTAAGCGTGTAGAAGTATATACCACTTGATAAAGTGTTAGCATTAAACTCAACATTATGTTGTCCTGCCGATTTAACTTCATCAACCAAGGTTTTAACTTCTCTGCCCAATATATCGTAAATCGTTATAGAAACTAAACTGCTTTTGGGTAAAGCATATCTTATTATTGTAGTCGGGTTAAAAGGATTTGGATAATTTTGATAAAGAGTTACACTCTTCGGAATAATATTATTTTCTTCATTATTAACCGCGGTTACAATCGGGAAGTTATCACTTGCGCTTGCATTTACAGGCATCCAATCAAATAAAATTAAAGGTGAGCTTGCAGAACTTCTGGCAAATATATTAGAAAGCGTATATTGTTTTGCGGCGTCATCTGTAAGTTGAGTAGACCATGATACTCTTGCTGATGTTGAAGAGCCAGGCCCGAAGCATTTGTACTCGCCGTAAATTGCTGGATTAACGTTCCAAGATAACCAGCCAGCCGGATCTAGATTGGCGGGTTCAGAACAACGCATAAATACTGTTCTCGGGTTAGCCTGCCAGGGCCTTCCAAGGTCAAATGAAGTAATTGCAACACCATCATAACCAATTGAATCGGCAAGTATGGTACAATTACGGAAAACATATCCGTACAAGGAAGTAGGATCGGTACTGCCGGCAGTTAATGTTCCGCCGTTTCTAATTTCATGAATTGTACAGCTATCGAAAACAACAATGTCTCTACCAAATATAAAATCGACTGTGCCTTCGATAAAGCAATTCTTCATATAAATACGTCCGGCACCTCTTCCACCCCAGGTATAATAAGTATCCTGGTAACCAAGAAGTTTGCAGTTAACGTATTCCTGCCTGTCGCCGTTTACTCTTAAAGCAACAGCCTGGGTTCCGCTAACGCCGGGTTGAGGAGAATATGTATTTTGAATTGTAATGTTCTTTGCAATAAAATCGTTGGCTTCCACAGTTACGGTAAATGTACCGCTGGTTCCCGGGTTACCTGATCCATATTTATCACCATAATCATCGTTCCAAATTACGGTGCTGTCGCGGTCTTCACCAACAAGGATAACATTCATTTTAGTGGCAGCTACAGTATCCTTTTCATGGTAACGTCCTTTTTTAACAAAGATTGTCCAATGGCCTGTGTAATTTGAAGGAACAGCATTTAATGCTTGTTGCACGGTAGTATAATTACCGCTTCCGTCCTGTGCAACCACAACTGTAGTATCCGGCAAAATGTTTTGCGTAGTAAAAGTTGAATCGGCGCCGTAACCTGTTCCGGATTTATTAGTAGCGTACGCCCTGATATGGTAAGTAGTACCGCCTACGAGGCCTGTTAATGCGCTTGAGAAAGAGCCTAAATCATTTCCATCAACAGTTTTGTTATCATTAACAGTTGGATTACCTGTTGTATTCCAGCAAACTCCTTTTGCCGTTACAGGCGCGCCGCCCCAATCAGTAACGTTACCGCCACCATTTGCAGATACTGCAAAGATACCTGAGATAGCACTTGTAGTTACTGTTGGTGGAACTACGATTGCCAAAGTTCTTACGATAACATCAGTACCATAACTTGTACCGCTGATGTTTGTAGCATAAGCGCGAATATGGTAAGCTATCCCCGGGATAAGCCCTGTAATAGAGCTTGAAAATAATCCAATGCCTGTTCCATCGGTAGTATGGCTGCCGGAAATTGTGGGGTTTGCCGCTGTATCCCAGCAGACGCCTTTAGCTGTTACTGTTCCGCCGCCGTCTGAGGTAACGTTACCACCGGCAGTAAAGAATGTAGTGGAAACATAAGAAGCAGTTGTAGTTGAAATAGCCGGCGGCAATATAGCCAACCCGGTGGTATTTCCGCCTATCATAATACTATCCATGTCAACCAGTTTATAAGCCGGGTCACCTTTTATATCATAAGGATAAAACCTGACATACATTGTTTCACCGGTTTGAACCGTATCACTAATATTATAAGAATATGAAGTCATGCTGGAGGAAACTGTAGTATCCGCAATGAACGTCTTTGTAGTAAAAGAAGTATCATTTGAATAATACATTGCTACTCTTAAGTTATTGGTAAATTCAACAATCATTTTGAACTGAAGAGTACTTGCATAAAAAGTACCGCCGGTCTTCGGTGAAACCGATAATTGAGCATAACGTGTAAAATCCGGGCCTGAATCTTGCGGCCAAGCGCCGGAATGAGTCATCCATCTATCGCCGTTCGCGTTGTAACCGTAATGGTACAAATCACCGCCAAAATTAACGCCGCCGGCGTTAATTAAACCCGATACTGTAGCGCTTTCAGTTTTTGAACTTAACGGCCATAATGCTGAAGCTGAAACAGGAATAGGGAGAGCGGTTGCATAAATTACAACGTTTCGTAGCGCAATATATTTACCACTTACCGAGCTTGAGCTATCTACCCATGGATATAATCTGAAATAGAAATTTTGTCCTTCATTAATTGTAATATTAGGCGCAAAGCTTACCGTATCAAGTTTGCTGCTGTTTAAGAAAACGCCGGCCGGTTTTCCAACGCGCGCAGCAACCGAAGTAGTATAACTTACCTGAGTTTTTGTAGCAAAGGTTGAATCGGTTGAA
>DAIERC010000381.1 GCA_027347125.1 Ignavibacteriales bacterium | reverse complement strand
TCATTTACTTCATCCGAATCTTCGGTTAACGCGGCCGTTGCCGCGGCTTGCGAAATAGAAGCGGCGTTGGAAGTTGAATGGCTCTGTAAATTTCTTGCTAATTTTATAACCTCGGTATTGCCGCCGGCGTATCCAATTCTCCACCCCGTCATAGCATAAGCTTTGCTTACGCCGTTAACGGTAATTGTTTTATCTTTCATATAATCAATACTGCCGATGCTAAAATGTTCTTCACCGTCGAATACAATTTTCTCATAGATCTCATCGGAGATTACATATATATTTTTATCCTTTAAAACTTCAGCTAAAGCTATAATTTCGTCTTTGCTGTAAACAGCGCCGGTCGGGTTTGAGGGCGTATTAAAAATAAATACTTTTGTTTTCCCGGTAATTGCTTTTTTCAATTGATCGGGAGTTATTTTATATTCTTGTTCAACTCCGGCATCAATAATAACCGATACGGCTTGTGCAAGTTTAACCATTTCGGGGTAGCTTACCCAATAAGGTGATTGAAAAATCACTTCATCTCCTGGGTTGCATAGCGCCATCAAAAGATTATAAATAGAATGCTTGGCGCCATCAGATACAAGAATATTATTCGGCTTAAACTCAATATTATTTTCTTTCTCAAATTTTTTGATTATTGCATTTATCAATGCGGGATAACCTTCGTTCGCGGTATAGCGCGTAAAATTCTCATTAATTGCTTTTATCGCAGCCTTTTTTATAAATTCCGGTGTGGGGAAGTCTGGTTCACCTGCACTAAAACTTAAAACATTTTTCCCTTCAGCTTTAAGCTTTTTAACAAGTGAAGAAATGGCCATTGTTCTACTTTCTTCGATTGACGAAACTAACTCTGAATAGTTATTCAACTCTTTATACCTCGTTCAAATTATTTTTAATTATAATTTTTATATAGTATTACACTTCATTTTGACCGGTTACAGGCAAAATTTATTCTCAAAGAAATTCACATCCGTTTTTTAGTATGCTTAGCTCCGCAGTGCTCTGAGGATACTTAAATTTTAATTATCGCAAATTTAATAAATAATATTCTAAATGAAAGTGAGTTAGATGTGCTATAAAAAATTTAATCAAAAATTATGGTAAAAATTTAATATTTATACACGATGTTATAAATTTATTTAGGCAGATGGGCTATATCACATTATTTAGTACGGATTGAAGGATCTCCCTTGATTTAGCCCATAAGATAGATGTTCCTTCATCTTCATACAGATGTAATTTACTATTGGGAAGTTTCCCGGATAAATATTGGCCGTGAGTTGGCGAATGAAACTCATTCTTGTCATGCATACCGTACCATAAATGTATTTCTTTGTTTATCTCATCATATGGAAAATTCCACGGTTTAAAAAGAAGAAGAAGTTCGTGTGCATACTCGAAACCTAGAAGATTCGAGCGGGTACCTTCTATAAAGTTCGCTAAGAACATCGAATTGATTTCAGGGTATGAAAAAATTTCCTGGTCGCGCAATGAAGCAGCGCCGATTAATTCTTCCGTAATTTTTTTTGGATTAATGCTCAAATCCATTGCAATTCTTAATGCGGCTTCGGAATCTGATTTTACAAGGCTTGCGAATTCTTTTATCTTTTCGCTATGATTAATAAATACCTCGTATTGAAAATGCGGATCACAACCGCTTACAATTGCCGTATTATTAATCCGCTCAAACAGCGTATATGTGCAGGCAAGAGCAAACGGGCCGCCGCCGGAATATCCGACGATATTTACTTTTTCAATGTCTAATATTTCCAAAAAATCATTTACATCAACCGCCCAATCTAAAATGTTTCTGTTGGCTTTGATGTCCGAAAGGCCATAACCTGGCCTTTCCAGTACAAACATTCTTACATTCAGTTCCTCCAGCAATTCTTTGGAACCGAACCTGAAAAATCTAGAGCAGGGAATACCGGGGAAAAATAGAACAACTTTTCCATTAAGCGGTCCCCAATCGGAATAGCCAAGTTTTCTTCCGTCCGGTAATACTATTGTATTGCCATCGGAAACCGATGAATCAAGCATATATATTTTTCAAAATATTTTTAATATTTATTTCTGGAATAATGGATACGCCATTTCACTTGCCAAGTTTTACCTTCGTTATTCGAAATCATCCAGTCCCAATCAAAACTATTTTTTTTTATGTTATAAAATACCATTCTTTGGATAATTTCCTGGTGGTTACTGTTTACAAAATATCGGAAGAAAATTCTTTTGTCGTTTTCCATTTTACCCACAAAATCCAGGTAACCGCCGTTGTTGTCTACCCATGTTTGATGCCATAATTTTTCATTTGGTGAATAAACACTTACACTCATGCCGGTAAAACCCGCTATCGGGCCGGTTAATACTTTTAAGTTTTCTTGTACAACATGGCTGTTTAATATTTTTTTTACATTATTAATGCCCTTGCTTGTCGAGCCGTCGGGGTTTTTCCAAGTTAGGTTCCACTTACCAACCCAAAAATTCATAAAATCTTTTTCATCAATTTTATTTGCGGATCGGTTTTGCGCCGCAGTTGATGAATAATTAAATGCGATAAACGCTGCTACAATAAAAATTAATACTTTATAAGTATTTGCTATACGTCTCATCTTGTTTGTTCCTGTTTAATATCTTTGATAAAATAATTGTCCTGACCGGAAGCAAGCACTTTAAATTTAATTGTTATTATTATTCTGCAAAGACTGGTCCATCTTTTTATATTCTTCGGGAGAAATAGTTTGTAATTTTTTTAAGAAGGCAATAATTGCCCAAATCTTTTGATCAGAATGAGTAACGCCCCATGCGGGCATCCCCGTCATGCGAATACCGTATTTTGTTATCCAGAATAATTCTGCGGGAGTCCATTTGTTAACGTTTTTATATAGAAGCGGCGCCGCGGGGTTTAATCCCTTTGACAATTCTGAAGGCTGAACACCGGGCGCTCCGTGGCAATCAACGCACATTTGGCGGTAATGAATAAAACCTATTCTTAACATTGACGCACCGGTTAAATCCGGAACTTTAATATCTTTAGCATGCTGTTGAATGGATTTATCCATAGTGGTACTAATTAACCATTGTGTAACTTTAAAATGACGTTGCATTGCGCTAACGTTATATTTACCGGAGTATATAAAAATAAGTATGACGGCGGAAATTAAAACAACAAGCGTTCCTAAAATCCATATCATCTTCATAACGGTTCCGGTTAATATTTTACAAAAATAGTTGAGAAAACAAAGAACTTTAAGAAAAGAAAATTATCTGCCCTTAAATCTTGCCGCATCTATAACCGACCATAAGTGGATTACCCAACCGAGGAAAAATATCCACAACATTGCGGCGGCAACAAACATAAATGCTGCCATAATTATTCTGCCTTGAAGAAGTTGACCTAATCCGGGAATAAAAAAACTGGCTAGTGCCGCCAACACATTTCCTGCCGAACCCTGACCCGCCATATTAACTCCTACCGAATTTATTCTTTAATGCTTCTATAACAACCGGGGGAACAAAGTCGCTAACATCACTGCTAAGACCGGCTAAATTTCTTACAATGGAAGAATTAAGATAGGTATATTTTTCGTGTGGCATAAGAAAAACAGTTGTTAAATCGCCGGCTAGTTTTCTGTTCATTAGCGCCATCTGAAATTCATATTCAAAATCGCTTACTGCTCTTAATCCCCTAATTATCCCTACTGCACCCACCTGATGCGCGTGGTCTACTACCAGGCCATCGAACGAATCAACCGAAATATTTTTATAATCTTTAAGGCTTTCCTTCAGCATAAGAACTCTTTCATCAATTGAAAAGAGTGGAGATTTGCCGGGATTTATTGCTACGGTTACAACTACTTCATCAAATAATTCAAGCGCCCGCTGAATGATATCGATATGGCCGTTTGTCACGGGATCGAATGTACCGGGATATAAAACCTTTTTCATAAAAATGTTGTTTCTAAGTGGTTAAAACTTTTTACAAAACTATAAAAAAAAATATTCTAATTCAGTTAAAAATAATTTTTGCTTATTTTAATTCGTACAAACATGTATCGCCTATAATTTTAAAAGGCTCCTTTTCAAAATTAGATATATCTTTGTCCTTTGTTTGAATTGACCTTTCAACAATAATAGAAGCTTCGCTGTTCAAAAATTCATTTGCCTTTAAGTTTTTAACCACTTCATAAATATCATCTTTAAAGAAGGGAGGATCGGCAATTATTAAATCGTACTTAAGATGATTAGACATAGATGAAAATTTAATTGCCGGCATTTTAAATATCTTACATTTATCTTCGGCCTGCAACGACGCAATATTTTGTTCCAGATTTTTATAGATGACAAAATTCTTTTCAACAAAGTGAATTTCGGCGGCTCCGCGGCTTAGGCATTCGAGGCCAAGTGAACCGGAACCCGAATAAATATCGGCAACAAGAATGTTATCGAAATCTATTTTATTTATTAATAGGTTAAAAAGGGTTTCTCTTACCCGGTCGGTGGTTGGTCTGATTAAATCGGATTTAGGAACGTTTATAAAGCGACCTTTGAATTCGCCGGATATTAATCTCATTCTCATAGTTAAAATTACTTATAGATTAAAAATTATTAAGCGAGTCTAAATGCAATTCCCGCAGCGGGGGAGAAAGAATTGTATCTTTCCATAAAATTTTTGTTCTCGAAAAGTTTTGGCTCTGGTTTTATTTTTGCGAAGGGATTAAAGTGAATAAATTCTATTCCCAATACGTTTTTCAGCGATTCAATTATTGAATTAGAAATTTCATCACCGGTAATGTACGCAGTTTCAATTGAGCTTCTGTTTATAAGAAAACTTTCTTTAGAGGATGTTTCCGCTAATAAATGCGCAGGTAGTTCTCCAACATCGTTAAGTGGAAGCACTTTCTGATAAATCGGTTTACCTTCAAGCGAATATATTACGGATAAATAGTTGTTGTTGAAATAGACGCTTAAAATAAGTCCCTTTCCTAAAGGAGAGTTGCTTACTGTTAACGCTCTTTCAGACGCTATGTGAATATTGTCTATAAATTTAAGTTGAAGATTATTTACGGCGCAAAAATTATTTAGGAACAAAAGATGTTTCCTTTGTATTGCGTAAACCAGTGCTGTGTTATGCGGTATGAAATCGTTCTTTTCAACTTCAATATACTGGATAACAAGATCTTTTACTTGCACAAACGGATAAAGAACCGAAAGTTCCCACCTGAATTCTTCTATTAAATCCTGGTGCAGAAGCGTGTTGTCATATGGAACTTGCATCAAATAAAAGAGATCGAATGGCAACGTAAATGAAACGTGTGTAGTTTTTATCGGCTTTTTGATTAGCAGTTCGTTAAAAGCGCCTTGCAAAAGGGCGCTTAATTTTGTCTCTTTGTCCTTTTCAAAATTTAAAGCTTCGCTAAAGTATGCTTCATCAACATTACTAAGAAGAAATTGGCCTTCTTTGTAATTCAGTTCAACAATTTGCAATTTTGATGCAGTAATATTAAACCCTGCATGATTTTCAAGACCGGCCATCTTTTTAATTCTTATTTTTACTTAATAGTAATATACTTTTTAATATTATTAAATTTCGAATTGCCGATACCTTGTACTTGCAGCAACTCATTCAGCTTTGTAAAGCCGCCGGTCTTTTTTCGAAAATCAATAATCTTTTCGGCTGTTTTTTTGCCAATCCCGGGAAGCTTTGTTAACTCTTTAATTTCTGCTGTATTAATGTTTATGCTGTTTTCTGCCGGAGCTAACTTCTTTTCACTTCTTCCGAATTCCGACTTATTAAAATCTAAAACTTCCTGCTTATAGTCAACCTTTTTATCCCGCAGTCCCGTGCT
>DAIERC010000348.1 GCA_027347125.1 Ignavibacteriales bacterium | reverse complement strand
CTTAATTAATGAAGCGGGATATAAATCATTTGAAAAAGTTGAATTAAAAAATCTTTTGCTTTATAAATTAAAACCTTAAAAAATTATAAAAACTTTATAACTACAATTTGTAGTTGTATTTTATATTATAAGTTTTTATTGCCATAAATACCTAAAAACAGCCACAATAATTTTGGGAAATTCTTCTTCAAAAATTTATAAACTGAATAAATCGGGAAATGAAATTCTCAATCCCGCGTTGGTGTTTATTTTAGCTTTAGCATGCGGTATAACAGTTGCAAATTTATACTGGTCCCAGCCATTGTTAGATACAATTGCAAACACCTTCGGTACAAGTGCAGCGGAAGCGGGAATGATAGTTACATTTACGCAAATCGGGTACGCTGTCGGGTTAATTTTTCTGGTTCCGCTGGGCGATTTGCTTGAAAGAAGAAAATTAATAGTATCTATATTAATACTAACTTCAGTAGCATTAATACTAGCCGCGGTATCGCCATCAATTAACTTTTTCATTTTATCTTCCTTAATAATAGGCATTACTTCTGTCGTTGCGCAAATACTCGTCCCTTTTGCCGCTTCCCTGGCTCGAGACCATGAAAGGGGGAAGGTTGTCGGGCAAGTGATGAGCGGGCTTCTATTGGGCATATTACTGGCAAGGACTTTGGCCGGTTTTATTTCGGAATTGGCCGGATGGCGCGCAGTTTTTGGAGTAGCTGCTTTCTTAATTTTAATTCAAGCAATAATTCTTCAAAAATATTTACCTGCCTATAAAGTACCAGTAAATTTAACTTATCCTAAACTTCTCGGCTCCGTTGTAAAATTAATGAGGGAAGAAAAAATCCTTCGAAGGCGTTCTGTTTACGGCGCTCTGGTTTTTGCCATGTTCAGCGTATTATGGACGAGCCTTACATTTTTGCTGGCCGGACCTGATTATAAATTTTCGGATGCGGTAATTGGGCTTTTCGGGTTGGTAGGCGCGGCCGGTGCGTTTAGTGCAAATATTGCCGGAAGGCTTGCCGATAAAGGCTTTATTAAATTTACTACTCTTTTCTTTTTATTGATTAATTTAATTGCTTTTTCCTTGATGTTCTGGGGCAACCATAATTTGCTGATGCTGGTTATCGGAATCATTCTGCTTGATGCTGGAGTTCAGGGAACGCATATAACAAATCAAAGCGAAATATACCGGTTAAGCGCCGAAGCCAGGAGCCGGATAACAACTTTTTATATGGCTAGCTTTTTTATTGGCGGGTCAATAGGTTCCGCTACCTCGGCATTAGTATTCGGTATTCTTGGATGGCAAGGGGTTTGCGCGCTTGGCCTTGTTTACTCAATAGCAGCGGTTTCTTTCTGGTTTTGGGAGCAAAAATACTTCTAAAATATAATTATAGTATTTGAAATTTTGTTATATTAAAGCCCAAATACTAAGCTATTGTTTTTGCAAAAAATGAGATTTTAGGCAAAAATAGATATTCGCCTCAAAAACAATTAAAATTTTAATTATTTTTTCCGATACTATAATAGAGAATTACTCTTAATTATCGGGAACTTATAATAATGAAAATTCAAATTCTTGTATTATTATTTTTACTAACTCAATTTATAAATAAAGCAAGTTTAAACTTCTGTAGAATCAGAGAAAAATATGGGATTTATAAAGAGCATCTTTTCAAAAAATGAAGAAGAAAGCTTAATACTCAGTGGAAATGAGAAATATAAGTTACGAGACTACAACAACGCGGTTTCGGATTATACTCGTGCTTTAGAAGCAAAACCCGATCTCCCCTCTGCTTATTATGGCCGTGCAATTTGCAAATTTGCCTTAAAAGATTTTACAGGTTCTAAAACAGATCTTTCTTACCTTGAACAAAATTATCCCGAGTTTTCCGATAGAGTCTTCTTTTACCTTGGGATAATAGCCATTGAAGAAAATAAACTGGATAGCGGAATAAGCTACCTGGATAAATTTTTATCAAAAAACCAAAAAGATTCCGAAGGCTTTTATAGAAGAGCAAAAGCCAAATCACTTCTTGATGATTCGGCCGGCGCAATTGAAGACTATGATAAGGCAATTCAAATTGATCCGACAAACTCTGAGGCCTTGCTCTTTAGAGGAGTTGAGAAACTAAAACTTAAAGATGTTAAACACGCTATTCTGGATTTTAATTACTCTATCGAAATACAGCCTAATAATGCGAAAGCATTTAATAACAGAGGCCTGGCAAAAATGCAATTGGAAGAAAATGATGAAGCACAAAAAGATTTCCAATCTGCAATAGACCTTGAGCCGTCATATGCCTGTGCTTATTACAATTATGCTTGCATTAAAAATAAGCTTGACAGAAACATCGATGCTTTGGATTATCTGGATAAGGCCATACAGGAAAAAGAAAATTTTATTGAGGCATATCTGATGCGAGCAAACATAAGGCTGAAATTAGATAACCCTGATGGGGCTCTTCATGATTGTGATAAAGCGTTGGAGTTAAATCCTAAAAATTTTGAAGTATACAAGAAAAGGGGAGAACTGAAAAAAATATTGATGGACTATAACGGCGCAATTGAAGATTATATTAATGCTTCTACCCTTGACCCTACCAATATTGAAATTTACCTACAACTGGCCGACCTGGAAAAGGAAATCAATAACTTAGATGCGTCGTTAAGTTACCTTAACATGGTTGTTGAACTTAAACCAGATTCTGAAAAAGGTTTAATGGACAGGGGAAAAATTAAGTTAAATCAGAATAAATTTGTCGAAGCTATATATAGCTTCACAAAAGTGATTGAAATAAATCCCAAATTGTTGGAGGCCTATTATTTAAGGGCAAAAGCAAAGTATAGTTTGAAGGATAACCACGGTGCAATTGCCGATATTAACCAGGCAATGCAAAACCCGGATTACTACGATGCATATATCTTCAGGGGTTCTATGCGAAGTGATGCGGGCGATTATTACGGCGCTGCGCTGGATTATTCGAAAGCAATTAAGTTAAACCCGAATAGTTTTGAAGCGTTTTACAACAGGGCGAAAGCAAATAAAAATATGGAAAAGTTTAAAGATGCCGAGCTTGATCTTAACACGGCATTAAAAATAAATCCCAGCTTTGCCGATGGCTATGTACTGCGCGCACTTGTTGATTTAGAAATGTGGGATTATAAGCAGGCAATTAAAGACTGTGAATCTGCAATAAACATAAACGGAGCTTTAAAAGATAGACTTGAAGCTATTATGGAAAAAGCTAAAAGTAAAATCTACAATCCTCTTAATTCCGGTAAATAAAAAATGCCCGTAAAAAACGGGCATATAAATCATATTCTTTTTATCTGCACTAAACTAATCAAACGATTCTTTTAATCTTCTTGCAACAGAAATAAAGAAACCGAATACCATCACAAGAGTTCCAGTCCATACTAGATTAACAAAAGGTTTTGTGCTAGCTGAAATTGTTAGTACCTCTTGCGGAGCTGCGGTTGTTGCAGGTGTACCATCTAATTTTGAAAATATAAATTGAGCATTTTTTGATGTCGGATCGATTTTTTGAAGTTGTATTTTTAAGTTAGCTCCTTTTATATCGACAGGAACAAATTTAACATCTCTACCATCTTTTTCCATTATAGCTTCAACAGTATAAGTTTTGCCGTTCTTTTCTATAGATAAGTTTGCCCCCATTTTGAAATTGCCGCCGCTCATCATCACGCTCATGTCAGGCGCAACGAAATCTTTGTAAACTACTTTGGAGCCATCAAAATTAGTCTGGTCTCCCATTCCCAAAGATACTTCCTGACCTTGCGTAGTTTGACCGCTGCTGCCATTGTCGTATCCAAGAGGGGAAACGTATAGATCATTTACAAAAAGATTTAATATGGCAGGCTCTCTCATCAGTCCGTTGTTAAAATCACTAATATACATAACGGGACTTACTTTGTATTCCTTGTCGCCTTTTTTCAGATTTAGATTGAAAGCATACTTAGTGTTGTTTTCAATGGGCTCATAGCCGGTAAAAGTAACTTGATAACCAAAGGCTTCTTTGGGAACATTTTTAATTAAGTCCATATCTTTTTCGCGTGTAAAAATTGCCGAGCCGATAACACCTAAAATAAACAGCGCAATCCCGATGTGCGAAACATACGCGCCGAGCATTCTTTTGTTACCGCGGATAATTCTTACGGCTATTTCAAGATTAACTATAAGAGCGAATGTTGTAGTTAACGTTAACAACATAACCATGATGTCGCTTATCCCGCCAAGTATAATAATAAGCGCGCTTACTACAATTGTAGATGAAATCGAAAATAAAGATTTTTTTATCAGGTCCTCTTTCTTGGTTGTTTTCCATTTTAGTAGAAGACTTATTCCGTTTAACAAACCGATTATAATTGCAATCGGAAAGTGCATCTGATTATAAAACTTGGCGTCTACCGAATGACCGAAAATAGGGGCTGACGTGCCCACGAGTATTATTGTGGCTGAAGCGCATAAAACAATTGCTGCCGTAAACAACGAAAGTTCTCTTGAGAAAATTTCTTCGTCTGCTTTTACATGAAGGCTCAAATATTTCCATCTGTAAGCTAACGTTCCTAATCCAAGGAAAAGAAATGT
>DAIERC010000337.1 GCA_027347125.1 Ignavibacteriales bacterium | reverse complement strand
AATTGAAATGAACTTTTTGCCGGATGTTTACGTTGAATGCGAAGCCTGCCGGGGAAAAAGATATAACCGTGAGACGCTTGAAGTTTTATTTAAAACAAAATCAATTGCAGATGTACTTGAGATGACCGTGAGCGAAGCTTTGGAATTTTTTGAGGAACTTCCGAGAATTAAAAGGAAAATCAAAGCGTTGAATGACGTCGGTTTGGGGTATATTAAACTAGGCCAGCAGGCAACAACTCTTTCCGGCGGCGAAGCGCAGCGTGTTAAATTAGCAACCGAGCTTAGCAAAATAAGTACCGGCAAAACATTGTATATTCTTGACGAACCGACAACCGGACTTCATTTTGAAGATGTGAATATTCTTTTGCACGTATTGAATAAATTGGTTGACAAAGGAAATACGGTAGTGGTGGTTGAACACAATCTTGATGTTATCAAAACCGCGGATGTAATTATAGACCTTGGGCCGGGAGGCGGTGAAAGCGGCGGCAGAATAATTGCCCACGGAACACCGGAACAAATAATAAAAAACAAAAATAGTCTCACTGGGGAATTTCTTAAAAAAGAACTTAAAATAAATAACTGATTAGCACCAGCACGAAAAATATATTAAAATAACAAAACTTTGTTTGTATAGCGATAGCCTGTAGTTGTGTGTTTATAATATTTACCTTACTCAATCTTTTCCGGATCCGCCGCCAGCCTGTAATTAGTGTTTAACATGTTCAGGTAATTCATATCTTCTTCAGTAATTTCAAAATCAAATACGTCGGCGTTCTCAATAATTCTTTGTTTGTCTGCCGACTTGGGAATAACAATTATTTTATGCTGCAGCGCCCACCTAATTAATATTTGCGCAGGAGATTTTGAATATTTTTTAGCGACTATATCAATTAACAGATCTTTAACTTTATTTCCTCTTCCTAAAGGGCTGTAAGCCTCAAGTTGTATTCCTTTGGTTACGCAATAAGCAAGCAAGTCTTTTTGATATAAAAAAGGACTGAACTCAACCTGGTCTACCGCGGGTACAACGGAACAATTATCAAGCAATTCATTTATATGTTTAACCGCAAAATTACTTACGCCTATTGCTTTACATTTCTCTTGAGCAAGTAGTTCTTCCATTGCTTTCCATGTTTCAATTCTCTTTCCTCCGTCCGGCCAATGGATAAGAAAAAGATCTACGTAATCTGTATTAAGTTGTTTCAAACTATCGTTAAAAGCTCTTAGAGTATTGTTTTTGCCGTGCTCATTGGTCCATAACTTTGTAGTAATAAAAATATCTTCGCGGGGAATGCCGCTTGCCCTAACAGCCGCGCCGATATACTTTTCGTTGTTATACATTCTTGCGGTATCAATTAACCTGTAACCTTTTTCTAGGGCGGCAGCAACTGCTGTAGTTGCTTCTTTATGTGACGTTATTTTATACGTTCCCAGGCCGAAGTAAGGCATACCTATACCGTTATTTAATATTGCTCTGTCGTTAATAGTCAGCTTCATTTTGTTTTTACGCTTGTTTGGAGTAATTGTTTTTTAAAAATATAACGATCGCCGGATAATTCAAATTTTTAACTAATCTTCTCAAAACAGTAAAACATTCCGCTTTCCATATGTGATCTCATTCAAAAGTTAAAAAATAAGGGTTGAAACTCGTGAAATATTTTAAACCAAATTCTTTTTTTCGCGTCTAACATAATGTAAACGAAATAAAATTATGAAATATTTAAGCGATGAAATTTAGTTACACCATATTTTCTAAAACAGACAGGGGCTATAAATTATGAAAAATAAACTTTTACTATTTATAACTTTAATCTTTATTCTTTTTATCACAATATTCGATACACAATTTAATTCGATTAATGCCGGCACAAGATATAATTACTCGTCGTTGAAAAGCGATTCATACAAAACAGGTTCATCAAACTTTGTTGAAAACGCCGACGATAATACAATTACGCCAGGCTCTTTTGATTTATTGCAAAATTATCCAAATCCTTTTAACCCGTCGACAATAATTAAATATTCAATTCCGGATGAAGATCATATTACGATAAAAGTATATAACTCGTTGGGGAATGAAGTAGCTACATTAATTAATAAAACACAGGAAGCCGGCACTCATACGGTTATTTTTAACGGCGAAGATTTATCCAGCGGCGTTTATTTTGCGCAGCTGAAAGCTGAAAATTTTACAAAAGTAATTAAGATGATTCTTGTAAAATAAAGATAAATAAATGTTACATCTTCATTTGGTCATCTCCGCAAGTATTATTGCCGATGCGTTTGCCACATTAAGCGATTCGGCTTTACCCATCTTAGGGATAGTAATTTTCCTATCGGTTAAACTTAAAGCCTGCAACGAAGGGCCATTTGCTTCATTAGCCAAAATTAAAACAGACTTACCGGTATCCTGAAACCCAAAAATATTTTCTCCCTCAAGATCGGCGCAAAGCACTTCATAACCTTTCTTCTTTAAGGCGGGAATGGTTGTATACAAATCTATTCCGTTATAAATATTTATGTGGAAAATTGAGCCCATTGCCGAGCGGATTGTTTTGGGATTATAAACATCGGCGCAAGTATTATCAAGCATAATTTCGTTCACACCAAACCAGTCGCAGTTGCGAATAATTGTTCCTACGTTGCCGGGGTCAGAAATATTTTCAAGACACGCAATTAATTTTGAAGTAACATTTTGAACTTTATTATTTTCAACCGGTGGTTTGGTAAATATTGCGGCAATACCCTGAGGCGTTTGCGTATCTGCTATTTTTGAGAACTCCTGCTTCTTTATAATTTCAAGCCTAACATCAAAACTGTTTATTATCGGTATCAATTCTTCATTTGATTCATAAAACTCGTGTGTTAAAATTATAGCATCGCATTTGAATATGCTTTCCAAGCCTTCAAGTACAATCTTTTTCCCTTCAACAATAAATTTATTTTCTTCATCCCGGAATTTTTTCTTCAGCAGCGAAGAGTAAAATTTTAACTCGTTTTTTGAAATCATTAAATCAGCTTATTATAATTTTGTTTACCATTGTTATGCTGGTCTTCTTCCAGCTTTTTAAGATAATCCCATGTGTAAATTCCGGAGTCATGCCCGTCTTTCCAGGTAATCTGAATTGCGTATTCGCCTACTGGCTGAATATTTTTAATCTTATACATTTCGGGTGTAGTTTTTGCCGGTTTGGCAGGACGGTAAGTTTTTAGCAATATGGTCTCGCCCTTACAGCCGGCACACGGACATTCGTCTCTTAAATAATT
>DAIERC010000334.1 GCA_027347125.1 Ignavibacteriales bacterium | reverse complement strand
TTCCACAAAGCGGGATAGTTTTACTAAAAATAATCGACATATTGGGCCGGGAAATTAAAACTGTGGTAGAAGAATACCAGAATGCTGGTGTTCACGAAGTTAGTTTCAATGCTTCGGATATTGCGAGCGGAGTTTACTTCTATAAAGTTGCTTCGGGTAATTTTTCGTTGGTAAAGAAAATGGTTTTATTGCGGTAAATTATTTTTTGCATATAGAGCTATTCTCATAAATATTCAAATTAACTTATAGCCTTCTTGCATAGTTAGCCTTTCATTAATTATTTCTCAGCCAATTTTTGTATTTCTAGCTGTTGAACCATAAATTGTATAAATAACTTTGGGATAATATGTTCGAAAAACAAGAATTTATTAAATCGGTTTTCGATTTGAAAGATCTGCCTAAGCACGATCTGCCTGAAATTATTCTGTGCGGCAGATCTAATGTGGGAAAATCATCTTTCATAAATTCATTATTCAATAGGAAAAACCTTGCAAAAATAAGTTCTACTCCGGGTAAGACAAGATCGCTAAATTATTACCTGATAGACGATAAATTTTATATTGTTGATCTGCCCGGATTCGGCTACGCTAAGGCAAGTTTGAAGGAAAGGGAGTACTGGGGAAAATTGGTTGGGGATTTTATAGAGCGGTCTCAAAATATTTCTCTGGCTTTTCACCTTGTTGACAGCAGGCATAAACCAACGGAACTGGATATGAAACTCAACTCATTACTGAGGCATTCCGAAATTCCTTATGTAGTTATTCTAAGCAAGGTTGACAAATTAAAACAGTCGGAATACTCTTTGGCAAAGAAAGCTATTATACAAGCCTTTCCGGAGCTTAACCCAGGCGATAACTTGATTAATTATTCCTCTATAAAAAAAATTGGAAGAAAAGAAGTTCTGCACAGACTTTCGGTATTATTTCATAACTGATTCTTATTGTTTAATATTTTAGTATGTTTGCTATTATTTATTAGTAAAATTATATTAACAATTAATTTTTAACATCTCCAATAATCCTAACATGGACCATAGGCAAAAGAAAAGATTATTAATATTCCTCTTCGTCCCTTTGTTAGCTGCCCTGCTTTTTTTTACGGATGATTTGCTTATACGAATTATTATTCTCGGCTTAATAATAATATACGTGGCTTTTATTATTTTCCTCCGTGATTCGATAAAGTTTGAGGGACCTTATATTTCCAAAAAACTAGACGTTGAAGAAGAACACGATGCCACCGATGTTGCCGGCGCGGCAGAACACCCGGATTACGGCGAGTCGTTTGAGATTGTTTCAAAGAATAAGAACCTTGAAGTTATAACCGCCGATAATTACATTCCCGAACTTAGAATTTCCAAGACAACTTTAAAGCCTCCCGATCTTAAAGAAAGATTTGAAGAAATTGCAAATGAAGCTTTGCCAGATGAGGTTGGACACGACGGCCAGTTTACATTTGTCCTTGAAAAAATGCTGACTGTAATTAAAGAAGCTTTCTCTGCGCATACCGCAATATTTTTCTGGTACAATAAGAAAAAAGAAAAACTAACCATAGAAAAATTTGTTAGCAATTCCGCTTCCGAAGTTGCCAGGAGAAAGTTTGATATTGAGGATGATATTTTAAGCAAGATAGTACAAAAAGGTGAGCCGGAACTTTTAAGTGATATATCGCCCGCTGCCGAAGCCGATGTAATAAGGTACTATAATGCTCCGCAAAGCATCAGAAGTTTTGTGGGGGTACCTTTGTTCTATAACAAATCGCTTATTGCTATTATAGCCGTAGATGCAAAAGTTGGTGACGCTTTCGGCATTGAAACAATTTATTCGCTGGGCCGTTTTGTACGCGTTATAACGATGATAATTGCCATATTCGAAGAAAAGCATTCCGACTCTGTTTCTCAGCAGAGGTTAAAAGGAATTTTAAATCTTATAGGTCCGGAAACGCATTTCGAATCAGATCTAGATCTTACCGCGGCAATACAAAACTCGGTCAGTTCGCTTTTGCATTGGGATGCATTTGCATTTGTTTATTACCACCCTGTTGATAAAAAATTTAAGACCATTAAAATCATCAACAACACATCTCTTAAATATGTAGGTGAAAATCTTGAGATTGAAATAGCCGGTACTCTGGTGGGTAAATCAATTGTTACCGGTATGCCAATAAAAATTGATGACACTTCAACCGGTGAATATATTCGCTTTGCTAAAGTTGAAAGCGTAAGTTTTGACGGTTCGTTTTTATCAATACCAATTGTTTACGACAACCAGAACTACGGCGTGTTGTGTTTCGAAAGTTTAAAAAAGAATGCTTATTCAAATGCCGATATTCAATTCTTAAAGAGTGCGCTTAACATTTTCTCATTCGTGATTTACTCATACTCAACTCAATCGTTATTAAAGAGTTATCTTTCCATCGACATGGAAACCAAAGCGTTAAATGCCAATGCGTTCAAAGAAAGGCTCGCTTCGGATTTATTTAAAGCCTCTCAACTAAAAATTCCCGGCTCAATTGCCTTAATTAGGATTGATGATTTCCTGGAGCAGGAATCACTTTTTGACGGCAATCCTTTCCCTAAAGTGTTAGCTTCTGTTTCGGAAACAATAATGCAGGAAATGACACCGTTTAATCTTTTCGGAAGAATAGGCGAGCGCGTGTTCGGAGTCTATTTCTTCAATGCTTCAACCAAAGATGTATTTTTATGGGCGGAAAAATTGAGGGTTAAAATTGCCCGCAAACCAATAGCGGTAGTTTCCAAGCAAACCACGTACACTGTTTCCATCGGCGTTGCTTCGGCTAACGGCAAAGGGGATGCTGAAGAAGTAATTTATAATGCCGACCTTGCACTTCAAAAGGCTCTTGAACGAGGCGGTAATACGGTTCGTAACATTAATTAAAAAATATTTATAAAATCTTACACTTCTTGAACATGAACTTGAACATATTCTATTATCAGAACCATTCATGCTATATATTTCAGTACCTTAACAATCATCATTGTGATTATATAAATTATTGAGATCAAAATAAATGAATAGGAGATTTCGAATATCTTTTTTTATTGCTGCTTTATTAGCTATAACTTTTCTAGTTAATTCATGTTCATCCGATATAGTAAAGAGTAGCGCGGATGAAAGGGGGATAATTAGTGCGGACAATCCTTACATACAATACGTAGGCAGATTCGATTTTTCCAATCCGAAAAAAATTATCTTTGACTGGCCCGGCGTGTACATTTGCGCAAAGTTTGAAGGCACAAGTTGTTCGGTTAGACTTAGCGACAGTACAGACGAATACGCTATAACTATAGATAACCACGCCCCCAAGCTGCTTACTACAAACACTAAACAATTATACAAAGTTGCCTCAGGCCTTGCAGATTCAATTCCGCACACAATAATGATACAAAAAAGAACTGAACCGCTTGTCGGAAAAGGTATTTTTATGGGATTTATCCTGGACAAAGGAGCAGCACTTCTTCCGCCGGATAAACGGCCATCAAGACGAATTGAGTTTATCGGGAATTCAATAACATGTGGTTACGGTGTACTTGGAAATTCTTCTGGATGTCATTTCAGTCCTCAAACGGAAGACGCTGGAATGTCTTACGCTGCAATGGTCTCGCGTGAGTTGCATGCTGACTACCATCTGGTTTCATATTCGGGTAAAGGTGTGGTTCGCAATTACGGGGATAAAAATAAAACCTCTCCGGATCCCATGCCTTCTCTTTATGATCATATTTGCTGCTACGATTCAACTTTAAAGTGGAATTTTAATAAATGGATTCCCCAGGCGGTTGTTATCAATTTAGGTACAAACGATTTTTCTACGGAACCTTTTCCGGATAAAGATGTGTTTATGGCAG
>DAIERC010000299.1 GCA_027347125.1 Ignavibacteriales bacterium | reverse complement strand
GTTACCGTTTTCAGATACTATTATTTCTTCAATACTGGAAACTATCGTTTGTTTTGATATTGAATTCAGAGCCCTATCTAAAAAAACAGGCCTATTGACTGTGGGGAGCAATACTGAAATTTTAACGGAATCATTTACTCTCATTTATATTCGCTTTCAATTCGTTAAAATATTTTTGTATTGCTTCTTCACAGCTTCTAAGCGTTATATGCCTTGAGATTTTCTCAACGTTTATTTTGTAGTTCTGTATATGTTGATCGGAATCAGTATTAAAATCGCTATTAAATCCTACAAGATTAACAATTTTAGAAATTTCTATACTATTAGAAGCAGCAAGATTATAAGTTTCATTCTTTAACCCGAGTTCAGCAATTTTAAAAATCGACTCGGCAATAAAATCGGTATGGATAAAATTTAACTGTGATCTTTCCGAAATCATAACTTTCTTGTGCGGATGAATGAAATCGTATGCCGGGTTCTTAGTTAAACCGTTACCAACTAACCCTGGAAGTCTGAAGATCAAAAAGTTTTCGCAAAAGTGTTTTACATAATTTTCCGCATACAATTTATGAAAGCCGTAGTTGCCAAGCTTATCAGTATTAATGTTTAATGATTCTTTTGTTAACTCTATGGAAGAAGTGTCGGGATAAACATCAACAGTTGATATATGAATAAATTTATTAAATCTTATTTTATGATCGTTTGTTTTTGATTTATTTTGAGAAACAACCATTATTTTGAAACATTAATAAAACAGTCGGGCTGATTTTCATCGAATTTCAATAGTTTAATAATTTTTTTATTCAGTTCGCATCATCCGTGAGTAATGGGGATACAAATATTACGCCAATAAGTAAAGTTGTATGAGGAATATGTTTAATAATTGTTATGGGCAAGTTATAGCGAGTCATAAAAATTTTATAACGTAAACAACCAAAGTGGCAAATATTTTTATTTAAGGAGCCTGCTTACTATTGTTATATTTTGATGATTAATTATCTCTTTACCTTCGGCGGTAAACATATAATCAATTCTATTTTTATAAAATTCGGTTATCCGGCCTCGCACCATTTTCAGGGTACTGTTTAGAAATTTATTTTGTTCCGTAAAACCTTCGCCGAGCACCGCAACGGCCGAAGGTATCCACCGCGCCGGAAACATTCCCTCCAAATTCCTACCGTCTAAAAATTGATTTATTTCCGATTGCAATAATTTAAGCGCGCCTTCAACCGCTTCTTTTGAATCCGGTAAATAATTTTTTTCTTTCGCCCATTTTAACAAAGCTTCTTTATTCGGTACAATCAGCGCGGCAGTGTAAGGCGATTGGTTATTATAAAGCATAATCTGGTCTATATACTTCGAATGTTCTACAACAGCTTCTTCAATACCTTCCGGGCTATACTTTTCGCCGTCGCTGCTTATAAGAAGGCTTTTATCTCTGCCTAGCACAAAGAGAAATCCGTCTTTATCAAGATAGCCTATATCACCCGTAAACAGCCAGCCGTCTCTAATTGTTTCATTTGTGGCCTTTTCGTTTTTCCAGTAACCTGCCATTACATTTTCGCCTTTAACAACTATCTCTCCTTTTTCGCCGGCAGGCAATTTATTTCCCTTATCATCACAAATTTTAACAAGAAGGTTCGGAACTATTTTTCCGGATGACCCTAGTTTATGATTTTGCGGAACGTTTGCCGATATAACCGGAGCGGCTTCGGTTAAACCGTAGCCCTGATACATCGGGATACCGAGGGCATAAAAAAATCTTTGAAGTTCAATATCAAGCAAAGCTCCGCCGCCTATGAAAAATTCCAGTTGGCCGCCGAAGTTCTCTCTTATTTTACTGAAGATTAATTTATCGTACAGCATAATAACCGGTTTCTTAAATTTTTGAATACCTTTGCCCCGGTTCCAGCCTTCCGCATTATAAGCGTATGACATAGACAACGCTTTATTAAATAATTTTTCTACCTTCTCTCCTTTTTCATGAATTCCTTTTTCAATATTCTTTCTGAAACTTTTTGCAAGCGTAGGAACACTTAACAGGAAAGTTGGTTTTATTTCTTTAATATTAACCGGAATATTTTTTAACGTTTCAAGCGGGGTTTTACCGGTTGCAACCGAAGCCATACTCGAACCGTTCTTAATCAGTATATAACTTACTGTATGGGCAAATGCGTGATCCCACGGAAGGATTAATAATGAACAAAAGCTTTCCTTAATATTTAATATTGCAGACGACTGCTCGACATTTGCCGTATAATTTCTATGAGTTAAAATTATACCTTTGGGGTCGGCAGTTGTACCCGAAGTATAACAAATGTTTGCATAATCGTTTTCATTAACGGACTGCCGCAATTCATTAAACTTATTTTTATTTTCAGAAAGGAATTTCTCGCCGAGCTTTAATACATCATTAAAAACTATTTCATCCTCAAATAATCCTTCGGCCTTGTCCATCAAAATAATTTTTTCAAGATCGGGCAGGTCGTTTTTTATTTTTCTTATTTTATGAATTTGTGTTCCGGAAACAACAACAAACCTGCATTCGGAATGCGCCAGCCTAAACTTTAAATCCGAAAGCTCATCAATCTTTACCGAGATTGGAACGTTAACGGCGCCCGCGTACAATATACCAAGCTCACTAATTACCCAGTAATTCCTTCCTTCCGCAACAAGAGCTGCCCGATCTCCTTTGTTCAATCCCAGGCTTATTAAGCCCGCCGCAAATTTATAAACAAGTTCTTTTGCTTGGCTGTAAGTAATTCCGTTATACTTATCATCTTGTTTTTCCATGAGTAAAATATTACCAGAATACTTTTGTACGCTGTCTTCAAATAACTGAATCAAGGTTTTACCGGGCATTTATCTCCTCCCGTTGTTTTGATGAGAACTATTCTTTAATAATGTAAAAGAATATTAAGCATATTTAATATAACTTTGTTAATGTAAAAAATCATCTTTAATAAAACCTATACGTCTTTTGTTGTGAATAATAAAAATTATATTAAATTACAAAAGAAGAGTAAATTAAAATTACCTTAGAATGATAATATTTTATTGAACAAAACATGAACAAAATTTTATCGGAGACAAGATGAGATTAGCTACATTAAAAGACGGATCGGTTGTAGCGTTAACCCCCAAAGCCTCAATTCCATTGGAGAAGATCGGCTTCAATGGAGATATGAAACAGATAATTGCCGGCGGAACAGAAACATTAAATGAAATAAGAAAAGTAACAGCGTCTGCAACCGAAGGTATACCCTTACAGGCGGAAGCGTTTACGGCGCCGCTAAGCAATCCTAATAAAATTGTGGCGATCGGTTTGAACTATACCGGGCACGCGGACGAATCAAAAATGGAAGTTCCGAAGACACCGCTTGTTTTTGCAAAGTTCCCCAGCTCTATTACGGGCCCGACCGGTGATATTATTTTTTCTACAAGGCTAACAAATAAAGTGGACTATGAAGTTGAGCTTGCCGTTATAATCGGGAAGGAAGCGAAAAATATTTCGAGGGAAGATGCGCTTAACTATGTTTTCGGTTACACAATTTTAAACGATGTTTCTGCTAGGGATTTGCAATTTTCAGAAAGCCAATGGGTGCGGGCAAAATCGTTAGATACTTTTTGTCCGCTCGGGCCGGTTATAGTAACCGCTGATGAAATAAAAAACCCGCAAGACCTGGAATTAGGCTGCGAGGTTAACGGGCAATCACTTCAACACGATAACACAAAGAACATGGTGTTCGGCGTGGCCGATTTGATTTCGATATTATCACATTCATTTAAATTTGAACCCGGCGATATCATTGCAACCGGTACGCCAAGCGGAGTTGGATTCAGCCGGGAACCTCCTATTTATCTGAAGGATGGAGATCTTGTTCGCTCATGGATAAAAGGAATTGGCGAGCTGCTTAATTTTGTGAAATCAACTCCGTAGATAACGGGTTATTATTGCGCCGCTCAAACTTAATTGGATAAACAAATGTTAGCATATGGCGTTAATATATTAAGTTATTTTCTTGTATTGCATTATATTATAAAATATTTGTTGGGTTTTGACTAAATAACATTTAATTTCGTATAATCATTAATGTAAATTCCGGGGATGACACATGGATACTATTGAAGCTATTTTAACAAGAAGAAGCATACGGCAGTATACGGCGCAAAGAGTTCCGGAAGATAAAGTAAAACGAATTCTTCAAGCCGCAATGTATGCGCCTTCCGCTTTTAACTATCAGCCTTGGCATTTTATTGTACTTGACAGAAAAGAACTGATCGAAGGATTAATAAAAGTTATACCTCACGCTGAAATGCTTAAACAAGCACCCCTTACAATTATTTATTGCGGCGATACAAAATTGGAAAACAATATAGATCATATTGTACAAGATTGCTCTGCGGCTACTGAAAACTCGCTGCTTGCTGTGCACGCACTCGGGTTGGGCGCGGTTTGGATAGGCATTTATCCAGATAAAGTAACTATTGAAGGGTTAAGAAAGCATTTCGGTTTTCCGGAAAACATAATTCCTGTTTCAGCAATTACTGTTGGCTTTCCTGCCGAAGTAAGCCAAACAGAGGATAGATTTAATTCATCAAAGATACACACAAACAAGTGGTGAATATCTTTATCCGCTTTAAAATAAAAAAAGCCCGACTTTAATTAGCCGGGCTTTTTTTATGACGACAATTTTTATTTCCATTCTAAAATAATTTCCTCTCCGAGCTTAAGACGCACGGATTCATTTTTATTAACAGTTTGGTTATTCGTGCCGTTAACAATATTCGCATTCTTATTTAGTTGAAGATCCGCTTCAACCGGAGTTAGGAAACTGATGCGCCACTGACTGTTATTTAGTTCGACAAATAAAGCAACTTGTTTTGAGAACCGTATTACTTTGTCTTCATTCCGAAGTAATGAAGTATTTATAAAAAAGAATTTGTTGTTTCCTCTTTTAATTATTAAGCGCGCGTTTGAAATTAATCCGGATATTTTTTTTTCTTCCGTATTATTATTTTTAAGCAACGTCCAATTATCTACAACCAGTGAATCAAGATTTGAATCGCCCGGAATACGAGAATCAAAATTATGATAAGGAAAAAGTAAAGTTGAAAACGAATAATTATTTGCCCTGCCCGAATTAAAAACAAAATTTCCTTTGCCTCTGAAAGTTGTGCAGGAAGTACTTCCCGATGGATTATTTAGTTGAATAATCTCAAGCCCGGCGCCGTTTGAAAATGAAGATCTGATCCATTCGTTTTTTCTAACCGGGTTATAATGCCCCTGCCATACTTGCTGAAATGAATTAGGATTGCTGCCCGAAAAATTATCGTTAATAATCCAGAATCCGTCCTTAATAAAAAATACTTCGCGTGTGTAGTTCATGCCAAGACTGTCATATCCGTTATGTGTTCCGGCAAAATAATCGAAGTCGCCGGAAGTTTTCCATGCTAAAACTTTTGGAACTGGCAAAGATTTCCATTTACCGAATCCGTCGCCGCCTGGATTGGGGAGCCATTTTCGGCCCTGCGGAATGCTATCTGCCAACGCAACATTTTTTACCCACGAATTTTTGAAAATCTCAAAATCCGGCAAAGAATATCTAACCTGGTAATTCGGCAGTATTTCATTGTTACCGGAATAAGCGACCACACCCAGCATATCCCCGTGCTGATGATCGGGCTTTTCTTTTGAAAGGCCTGCGGTTATAATCATATATTGATCGGAAGGATTCCAACCGTTTCTCATAACATAATATCCGGTGCTGCTTAAAGCTACGGAGCCTATATTCGGCTTAACTCCTTTTTCTTTCATGATGAATTCGGAATCGTCCGGCGTTAAATACCAATATAATGAAGCGGGGATTGAATCGGCGGAAAAATATCTGAACACTTTATCCTTAAATAAAATGCTGCCGACAACCATTGCATCTTCAATCTTATTAAATTCGGCCCACGGCTGGTCGGTATCGTC
>DAIERC010000295.1 GCA_027347125.1 Ignavibacteriales bacterium | reverse complement strand
CCCAAAATACTTTCTTTAGCAACTACCGCAAAGTATCCGGTGTGAAATACCCGTTTACGGTAAATCAAACAATGGGCAAACAAAAAATGGAATTTACCGTTACACTCATTTCAGTTAACGATGGATTGAGCGACCGGCTGTTCTCAATGAATTAAATTGTGCGTGAGATTTCCGAAATATTTATTAATTAAAATAACGGCTGACAAATGGCAAAAAAATATTCCGTAATAGTTTTTGATCTCGGAAATGTACTCATCCCTTTTAATTACGATTTAGTTATTGAAAGATTTAATAATGTTAGCGCCGGTCTTGGAAATAAGTTCCTAGATTATTACATGAACAATTACCAGGTTCACAGAAAGTTTGAGCGCGGCGATATATCCGAAAATGAATTTCTTGATATTATGCTCGGCGTTCTTGAAAATAAAATAGACAAAGAAAAATTTTGCAACGATTACTCAAAAGTATTTACCGTTGACGAAAAAGTTGCCGGACTGCTTCCGCGGTTAAAAGAAAAATATACGCTCGTTCTTTTATCAAATACAAACTCAATCCACCGCAAGTATGGCTGGGACGGCTATGATTTCTTGAAACACTTCGATAAGCTGATCCTATCATACGAAGTAGGCGCGTATAAACCGGAAGAAAAAATTTATAAAGCAGCCGAAGCATTTACAGGGAAACCGCCGGAAGAGCATATCTTTATTGATGATGTTGCCGAATACGCCCAGGGCGCCAGAAATGCCGGCTGGGACGCGGTGCAGTTTAAGGGTTACGATGCTCTGGTAAATGCTTTTAGTGAAAAAGGCATTCTATAATTTTTAACATTATGAAGATTATGTTTTTCAAAAGACCCTAATAGTTAAAACTTAATTTATAATATGAAACAAAATAAGAACAACTTTAAATATATAGCCGAACAATTTGCCGATTTGATGATACTCCGCTACCGTATTCCCGGCTTTGAAGAACTCCCCCTGAAACAAAAAGAACTGGTTTATTACTTGTATGAAGCAGCTCTATGCGGCCGCACGATAATTATTGATCAGCATAATAAGTATAACTTAGCAATTAAAAGTATACTCGAAGTAATTGTTAAGCATTATAAAGGCAACAGGGAAACCGAAGAATTCAAAAAATTTATGGTCTATACAAAACGCTTCTGGTTTTCCAACGGCATTCATCACCATTATTCTATGAAAAAATTTCTGCCGGATTTTTCAGCAGATTATTTCAAAAGTCTGATTGAAAATACCGAAAGCGAACCTTTAATTATTGAAGAGAACGGTGCGATAAAATGGCTGGTAGAAAAACTTATACCGGTTATGTTTGACCCCGACGTTGATGCACGGCGCGTGAATCTTGATCCCGATGCGGATGTAATTGTAACATCGTCCAATAATTTTTATGAAGGTGTTAATCAACGGGAAGTTGAAGAATATTATTCTAACATGTCGGATAAAAATGACCCCGAGCCTGTTTCATACGGTTTAAATTCAAAACTTGTTAAAGAAAACGGCCGGCTAAAAGAGCATGTGTGGAAAGTTAAAGGAATGTATTCGGCTTCGATTGAAAAAATAATCTACTGGCTAAGCAAAGCATACAACGTATCGGAAAACCGGCATCAAAAGGCCGCGCTTAAAAAATTAATCAGATTCTATAAGACAGGCAATTTAAAATACTTTGATGAATACAACATCGAATGGCTTAAAGACACCGATTCAATTATAGATACCATAAACGGTTTTATAGAAGTATACGGCGATGCTATGGGATATAAAGGCTCATACGAAGGCATGGTTTCCATTATTGATATTGAAGCAACAAAAAGAATAAAAGCAATTAGCAGCCAGGCTCAATGGTTTGAAGATAATTCGCCGATTGACAATAAGTTTAAGAAGAAAAACGTTAAAGGTATTTCTGCAAAAGCGATAAACGTTGTTGTTGAATCCGGCGATTCATCACCTTCCACGCCCATCGGAATAAATCTTCCCAACTCAACATGGATAAGGGAAAAGTACGGTTCAAAGTCGGTTAATCTCAGCAACATTGTTGAAGCTTACAATGAGGCGGAATCGGAAAGTGTGTTAAAAGAATTTGCTTACTCCGAAGAGGAAATTGAGATACAAAAAAAATACGGCGCGCTTGCCGATAATCTTCATACGGATTTGCATGAAGTTATCGGACACGGCTCCGGGCAAATATTGCCGGGTGTCGGTCAGCCGCATCAAACATTAAAAAACTATTCGTCGGCCATTGAAGAAACACGTGCTGACCTTGTTGCGTTATATTATCTGCCTGATCAAAAATTAATCGATATTGGCATAGTGCCGGATAACGACGTTTCAAAAGCAGGCTATAATAAATATATACGCAACGGTTTGATGACCCAGCTTGCAAGAATTGAACTAGGTGATAAGATAGAAGAGCCGCATATGCGCAACAGGCAGCTTATTAGTCTTTGGGCCTATGAAAAGGGCAAACCGGGCAATGTGATTGAAAAGAAATTAAAAAACGGAAAGACGTATTTTGTAATAAACGATTATGAAAAACTTAGAGAGTTGTTCGGAGAGCTGCTTAAAGAAATTCAGCGGATAACATCGGAAGGGGATTTTGAAACGGCTAAAAATCTTATAGAAACTTACGGAGTAAAGATTGACTACGACGTTCATAAAGAAGTTAAAGAACGGTATGATAAGTTAAACATCCCTCCATACAAAGGATTTATTAATCCTGTTTTGAACCCGGTTTACGACGGCGAAAAAATAATTGATGTTATAATTGAGTATCCGGAGGATTTTACGGAACAAATGATGTACTACTCGGAAAAATATTCTTTTATATTCGGAAATATCAGATAACAGCTGTTCATCATAAATACCCGCCGGAACGGAAGGCGAATTAGAGCCATACATACTTTTGGTAAAACTTTTATCCTTCATGCGCGTTTAAGAAATCAGCATATATTTTGCAATCATAAAAATAAGGTTAAGAATTATTATATTTGCACTCGTTTATTAGCAACATATTTAGGATAAAAAATATAAATGGGTTTGAGCATAGGAATTGTCGGGTTGCCGAATGTTGGGAAATCGACTTTATTTAACGCGCTTACAAAAGCGCAAAACGCCGAAGCGGCTAATTATCCTTTTTGCACTATTGAGCCGAACAAAGCCATTGTCCCGGTTCCCGATGTAAGATTGGATAAACTGGCGGAGCTTGTTAACCCGGCAAGGATTGTAAACTCAACTGTTGATTTTGTTGATATAGCCGGACTTGTAAAAGGCGCCAGCAAAGGCGAAGGACTCGGCAACCAATTTCTTTCAAACATAAGGGAAACCGACGCAGTGCTGGAAGTTGTAAGATGCTTCGACAACGGCGATGTTGTTCATGTTGACGGCAGTGTTGATCCTTTAAGAGACATTGAAGTTATTGAAACAGAATTAATTTTAGCCGATGTTCAGGCGCTTGAGAAAAAAATTGAGAGGCTTCAGAAATCGTTAAAAGGAGATAAGAACCTTAAAATAATTTTAGACGACGCCGAAGCGTTATTGAAATTTATGAACGATGGAAATCTAGCTTTATCCTTCCCGGAAAAAGATAAAGAAAGCCTTAAAGAGTTGTTCAACGAGCTGCGCCTGATGACATCTAAAAAAATAATTTACTGCGCTAATGTTGATGAAGAAGGTCTGGCCGAAGATAACGATTATGTTAAAGCGGTTAAGAAGTACGGTGAATCAAAGGGTGCAGACGTTGTTAAAATATCAGCAAAGGTAGAGGAAGAACTTGTAGGGCTTGAGGATAAAGAAAGAGAAGAATTCCTTGAATCATACGGGGTTAAAGAAAGCGGTCTTGAAAAAATAATAAAGACGGGTTTTCATACTCTCGGTTTGATCAGCTATTTTACCGCCGGCCCAAAAGAAGTAAAGGCATGGACAATCCATAGAGGCTGGAAAGCCCCGCAAGCGGCCGGGGTTATTCACACCGATTTTGAAAAAGGTTTTATCAGGGCAGAGGTTATAGGATACGAAGATTATATCAAGTACAAATCGGAAGCAGCATGTAAAGCCGCCGGTGTAATGCGCATTGAAGGAAAAGAATATCTTGTTAACGACGGCGATGTGATGCACTTTCTGTTTAATGTTTAGTTTTCGAAAGAGCGCAGGCAGATATAAATATCTTACTTGAAAATGAGAACGCCGATAATACGGGTCTAAGAAAATATTCCCTTTATAATTAAAACCTTATGCCTATGCCCAGGCCGCCCCATGAATATATTTTTCCGGGCGCCGGAAACATGTCGAATGCGGCGCTAAAGAAAATTCCTCCTGCTTTGGGGCTGTAACGGTATCCTATCGCAAATGTCGGTTCTATTGCATTTGTTGATTCAAAATTGCTGTTTGATGTTAAAGCCGATGAAGCCAGCAAGGCGCCGGCGCCGAGTTCAAAATAATTATTGCCGTGAATTTCAATTAAATAATTTAACATCGCCAAAGGAAGAAATCCAAAATCGTGATGCGAGCCTGAATTAGATTCCGAATTGCTGAATACGTATCCCAAACCAACCCGCGCGGTGAAATTGTCTGAAATTGCCCTTTCATAATTTAAAGAAGCGAATAACCCGTTACCGAATATTTCGGCATAAATTATATTGTTCTTTTTCTCTATGCCTTGTGAGTATACAAACGTAGTTGCAATTAAAAAAAACATTATAACTTTCATAGTACTCCTAAAAAATGTTGGTATAAATTTTACGGGTTAAATTGATAAGTATAAGTATAACCAATAATTGAACCTAGAACCGCCCCGATTACTGGTCCGCTTAGCGCAAAATACCCCCATATTACACCGCCTTGATCACTATTATTATCATATTCATAACCAGAGGCAAACGCACCGAGTCCCCAACCGGCAACCGTACCTGCGGGTATACCTATAAGTGCACCCAGCCAACGGTTTTTATAACTTACTATCTTAACCCTGGAAACCGGGATGGCAATACTGTTTATTTTTTTTATTGTATACTCTATATATGAATCATCAAGTACTTTTACATTTCCCCCTTTTATTTCATTGCCGTTTTTTAATGCAATATCCGCGGAGGGAGTAGAATACCCGGTATAGTAATATTTTATCTTTTTAATGTCGCTTACCGGCATTAAATGTTTTTCGTTTTGTCTATTTAAGATTAAATACAATGTGTCATTTACAATTTTACAACCGCTCAAGGCTGAATATGTACTATTGTTAATTAAGGCGACGTTAATATTTTTATTGATAACGGCTTTATTAAAACCGGTGTAAAACTTTTCTTTTGTAGAAAAATCGGTAAGCCGGTAGGTTGATGAACAGCCCGTAAAAATTAAAGACACTATAAATAAGATTATTAATTTCATTGCTCCGCTCACCGTGACATTCGAGGAATTTT
>DAIERC010000293.1 GCA_027347125.1 Ignavibacteriales bacterium | reverse complement strand
TATTGAGGAATAAGCAATTGCGGTTCCAAGTTCCAGAACGCGCTTCGGTTTATTCATTAAAATTAATTGTTCCAAAAACACCGCCGAGTCTTTTGATAAAATCGGCACTTTGTTTTCTTCAGCGTATTCTTCCATCTCGTTCAGAAGAGTATCACTTCCCTTTATAAACTTTTGAAGATATTTGTGTTGTTCAGGTAAAAGTATTTCACTCATGCATCAACCCTTTCATTGTAATTGTTTTATCTCAGCAATACAAGTTTATTACCGTAATCTTTTCCCGCTAACGTAAGAATATAATAATAAACTCCGCTGGCGCACTTTACACCGTAACTGTTTTTCCCGTCCCACTCAACCGTGTTTATGCCGATATTTGCCGTACCGTTAAAGAGCACTTTAACTGTCTGACCAATACCGTCAATTACGATTAATTTTGCACGGTCACTTCCGGCGGAGTAAAAATCTATTTTGGTTGCAGCGTTAAACGGGTTAGGATAATTTCTGCTTAGCACGTTACCGACAAAATTGCTAACGGGAGCGCTTCCAAGATCCACATTCATTCTGCCGTATTTTAGAGTATAGTAATTTGAAGACGGTTCGCGGAATGATGCACCGGAGCTGTCCTGGTATGTATAATAAAACGAGAAGGATTGACTATCGGGCATCGCAGGCACGGCGAAACCATATTTTAATCTGCCGTCGAAATTTAAATCCGTATTTGTAAAACTTTTGAAATCCAGAGTATAGTGTAATTTCACCGATGAAGGAACAACTCCTATCTGGCTAAAAAAAACTTTGTTGATGGTATACGTACCGGCATTTTTATCTGCATAGATATTCGGAAAGGATATTGCGTTTGCCGCGGAAACCAAACCGTAGCCTCTATCGTTATTGGGGTTGTCATAATTGCCGGCTGTACGTATCAAAATATATCTTGCCTGCTCGTTGGTTAAATAAGGAAATTCTGATAAAAGCAAGCCGGCAACGCCGCTTGCAATGGGCGCGGCAAACGATGTGCCGTCTTCGAAAGAATAATAATTATAACCGGGAACGCTTGCCCCAAAATCATTAACTCCCTGCGCAACAATATCAGGTTTTATCCTGCCGTCGTACGTCGGGCCTCTCGAGCTGAAAGCTGCCAGAATATTATTATTGTCTACGGCTCCAACGGCAATTACGTGAACCCCGTCAGCCGGTGCAATAATATAATGCCAATTATTATCACCTTCGTTACCTGCCGAGTTAAGCACCAGTATTCCTTTTTGATAAGCCAGTTCCGCGGCCTTTGTAATTATTGTGGATTTTCCATCCATATTCTGGTAAGTATAAGAATATGTAGTGTCATCGAAAATATTATATCCCAAAGAACTTGTTGTTAAATCCACTCCTAACGAATCCATCCACTGCAAAGCCGCAGCGTAATTGTCTTCTTCAATATGGCTTTCGCTTCTGTCGTCTTCCGTTTTTGCAAGAACAAATGTAGCGTTGTACGCCACCCCGATTATTGAACTGTCTTTATATCCGCCAATAATAGAGAATACAAAAGTACCGTGTTCGCCCGAACCGGAAGCGTCGCCGGGCTGCGGTGCGGTTGATTCCGTATGAAACACAAAATTATATTCCGCCGCTACTTTGCGCGTAACAAGCGATTCATGCTGTTTCCACCAAAAGCCGTTATCAAGAATCCCGATCATAACTCCGTTGCCGGTAATTCCTTTTGAATGAACTATAGGAATATCCGATAGTTGTTCCTGCCCGTAAGAATCACCGTAATCCGCAGGCATGGAAAAAGCGTTCTTTTTATTTAATTGTTTTTGCCGGTAATTAATATCATCACCAAATTTTAAAATTTTTACCGGTACAATATTTTTTACAAAAGAAAGTTTTTCAATTTCGTTTTTTTGTTGCGCGGTTAAATAAGCGGAAACAGCGTTAAACCAGTAAAGTTTGTTCTCAATCTTCACACCAAAATTTTCCACACTGCTTATATAATCAACGTCAAGCGGCAAATCATCATAAGTTAAAAGCTGACTGTCACCTAGAACTTTTTCCCGTCTCTTTATGCTTCTCTCCGAAAGCAAGCCAAGCGCTTCCTGCCGCATGGAAGAAGTTTTGCTCAACATCTTAGCCGGAAGTTTTCCTTTATCTTTAAAGTAAATGAAGTACTTTGTTTGAGAATATAAAAACGGTGTAATAAATAAGAACGCAGTAATTAGTAATTTCTTCATAAAGTTTAGAATATAATTTTGGGTAAAACGGCAATCAATTTTAACTTAAACGGGAATAAATATAAAACCTTTGCATGTAACTAAAAAATGAAATGGAAATACCCTTAGTCTAATGAACGAATGTAAATATCCGGTTCCATCTTATAGAATGAAAAATACCCGATGAAACATCCTGGTTTTGCGACCAATAAATTAATACGGCTTTCCCAATAA
>DAIERC010000086.1 GCA_027347125.1 Ignavibacteriales bacterium | reverse complement strand
TTCATAGTTCTCCAAAATTTCTGCCCCTTATTTAACCATTATATAAAATAAAGGCAAGGGAAAATGTCAGTAATACTTTAAAAAGTCATATCAAACTGAACTACCGGTACAGCAAAAAGAGATCCGGAGGAGTTTTGGATTTTTGTTTCCTTTAATAAGCGAACTCCAAAACTTATTCTGCCCCACTCTTCGAACTCTTTATAAATGCCCGGCGCAAAATACAAAAAGGAGGTAAAAATATCACCGCGTGTATCTTCTTCTACGTTGGAATGTGAAAAGGGGAATTTGTTAATATCCGGATTATCCGGTTTATAATTTAATACCGTCTGCCCGAAATAACCGAGGCAAAAATAAAAATTGATCAGGTTGTCTTTACCTGTAGTGTTATATGTAAGGGTGCCGTAAAAATCTGTGGCTGTCGAGTTATTCCTGTCTTTGAAAAAACTAATATAAGATTTTCCGGATCCGAAGACAGGCGTAATTGTTGTAAATACTACCGATGAAGCATTGTAAAATATATTTTGGAAGAGCAGCCCCATATCGAACCTTACGGCGCTGTTATTTTTTTCGGTAAAAAATCCTATGCCTATATTACCGTTAATTAATTTGTTCCGGTTAGCTTCCGCATAATTAAAACCGCCGGAAACCGCAAAGTGATTTGATAAAGCGGCGTCAACCTGAAAGCCTACCTGAACATCCGGTAGAGTCCATGTAAAATTTTGCCCGGCATACGGATATTTATTCGCGACGGATTCTTTGTAACCGCTTGTACCGTCGTCATAATGAACGGTATCAAATTGGAAAATCCCCATGCTGTTTACGTTTGTATGGCCGCTAATATAACCGCTGTAGTTTTTTTGCGAGTTGATATAAATATTTGGAGAAAATGTAACTGTATTTTTCTTTTGGCCTTCGGTAATGTGAAGCGGCGGTTGATTAATCGGTCCGCTTACATCAACATTTTGCAGAAAAATTGATTGCTTTACAACAGCGCAGCCCTGCAACAGAAATAAAACCATTGCAGGAAATAAAACCGGTAGATTTTTTTTTATATTCATGCTTCCCCTCTTATACTATTTGAAGTCGATTTTCTTAAATATAAAACACAAGATATTTTAGCGCATATTAGTCTAAGATTAAAATTCGGAAAAGTCAAAGCATTTTATTTCACTTATTTTGGGATGCAACCGGTAATGATTTGTGTCTATTTCATAACCTTGCTAAAGCATGAGTCTTTATTTAAGTTTGGTCATCAAATAAGATAAAAATGGAGAAAAAAAATGAACACGGTTAAGATGGTATTTTTGATGACGGTAATGATGATATTGTTTTTGTTTGTAGGTTACCTTGTTGGCGGAAATTCCGGAATGACGGTTGCATTTATATTCGCATTGATGATGAACTTCGGTTCTTACTGGTTTTCAGATAAAATTGTTTTGGCGATGTATAGAGCAAAAGAAGTTACCAGCGAAAGCGCGCCAAAGCTTTATTCACTCGTAGAGCAACTTGCACAAAATGCAGGGCTGCCTATGCCCCGCGTTTATGTTATTGACGACCCGACTCCGAACGCATTTGCTACGGGCAGAAATCCCAACCATGCCGCAGTTGCAGCTACAACGGGAATAATTCAAACTTTAAATAGCGACGAGCTTGCGGGCGTTTTAGGGCACGAGCTTGCACACGTAAAGCACAGAGATATTTTAATAAGCACAATTGCCGCCACTTTTGTTGGAACAATTACCTTTATAGCCCAGATGGCAGGATGGGCAATGATGTTCGGCGGAAGAGGAAACAGCCGGGATGACGATAACGGACTCGGTTCTTTGTTTTTGGTTTTTCTGGCACCTATTGCCGCCACGTTACTTCAACTGGCAATTTCACGTTCACGAGAGTTTTTTGCCGATCAGGGCGGTACTGAGTTTTCGAAAAACCCTCTAGCGCTAGCCTCTGCTCTAGAAAAAATATCCAGGGGAAACGAATTAAAACCGGTAAACAATTCGGGTCCGGCAACCGCGCATATGTTTATTATCAACCCCTTAAAAAAAGGCGGATTGATGAAGCTGTTCTCCACTCATCCGTCAACGGAAGAAAGAATTAAAAGACTCCGGGAAATAGCTGCCGGTAGAATTTAATAACTCTTCATGATAAAAAATTATTATACATTTTTATTACGAATGATTTTTAGCTTTCACGGCTAAAAATCATTCGTGTTTCTATAATAATAAAAACGGTTATGAAAATTTCTAATGTATTTTTGAAAATTGATATGTATATTAAGGCAGTTGAAAGAGATTGAAAATCCTAAAAATACACGGGCTGTATGCAATTTAATACCGGAAGAAAATTCTACTTATTTTTTAGCCTATTTATCTTAACATATTGCGCATCTAATTTTGCTCAAACAAAATCAAACTTAGATCTTTTTTACTCGATGGTTGATTCATCTGCAGCAAAGATTATAAAAAGCTCGCCTGACACATCCAAAGCAATAAGTATAGAACTTAATTTGGGCACTAATTATTCCGTATTCGGAAACAGGTTAATCGGATATTTATCCGCACACGGAATTAATATCTCTTTGAAAACAAACGAAGGCGAATCAATTTTACGATACGTGGTTGACCATACAAACGTAAGTTATCCCGAAATGTTCAGAAACGGTTTCTTAGGAACTTATTATGTTAAGAGGAAGGTGTCCCTTTCAGGAAACTTTATTTTAAGTAATTTCAAAACAAAATCAGAAAATTTTTCTTATTCTATTACTGATACCGTAAAAGCTGACGGCATTAAAGAAATTGAAAATGCGGCCTTCCCGTTTACTCATGGAAAAATTCCGGCGGAACCGTTTTTCTCAAGTTTACTGGAGCCGGCTGTAGCAATAGGAGCCGCGGCAACGGCGGTTGTACTTTTCTTTACAATCAGGAGCAAGTAATAATATTTACCTTTGATGCCTAAAAGAAATTAATTATAATTGTAATTCATTTTTCAATAAAACATGATTCCAAAACTATGAAATACCTGTTAATAGCCGCTTTTACATCTTTACTATTATGGGGATGCGCCGCATCTGTAGATACAACAAATATGACCCCAAGCCAGAGATTGGGTTACGCAACAAAATTATATAACAACAAAGATTATGAAGACGCGCTTAAGGAATACCAGGCAATATTGCTTCAGTTCCCGGGAAGCACTGTTATAGACAGCGCCCAATACTACCTGGCGATGACAAGATACAAACGAAGCGAGTACATACTGGCAGCTTATGAATTCAGCAGATTAATCAAAAATATGCCTTCTAGCAAATACGTTCCCGACGCTCAATTTATGCTTGCGGATTGCTATTTTTTACTATCACCCGATTATGCATTGGACCAAAAATACACAAAGAAATCTATTCAGGAATTTCAGGCGTTTATAGATTTTTTCCCGACTGATCCCAAAGTGCCCGAAGCCGAGAAAAAAATTGCCGAGCTTAATGACAAACTGGCCCACAAAGAATATCACAACGCTTATATTTATGAGAAGCTGGAAGATTACAAAGCCGCACTAATTTATTATAACCTGGTTTTGGATAATTACCACGATACTAAATATGCTCCGCTTGCAATGTACAGCAAAATAAATTTATTAATTCAGCGCAAACAAAACAGTGAAGCTCTTGCGGAAATTTCCAAGTTCATTGAAAGATACCCGGAAGACTCTCACTTAAAAGAAATAGAACAATTAAAAACAAAACTAGAAGCAAAAGTATCGGCGGCTAAGTAATGGTAAGGTCTAAAAAAGTAAGCGAATCGGTAATTACTATGACAGAACTGGTACTACCGAATAACACAAACCAGCTTGGTAAATTACTCGGCGGGCAATTGATGCATTGGATAGACATTTGCGCCGCGCTTTGTGCCGCAAAACATAACAATAGAATTTGTGTTACCGCATCTGTAGATAAAATAGATTTCCATCATTCAATTAATCTTGGCGATGCCGTAACTTTAAAAGCATCGGTTAACCGTGTTTTTAACACATCAATGGAAATAGGCGTAAAGGTTGTTGGAGAATCATTTAAAGAAGGAACGAGCATCCATTCGAACACAGCATACTTAACGTTTGTTAGTGTTGACGGGGATGGAAAACCGGTAAAAGCAGTTGAAGCTATTCCGGAAACCGAAGATGAAAAAAGACGATATGAAGAGGCCCTACAACGAAGAGAAAACAGGCTTAAGAATAGAATTAAAAACAGTTAGAATAATTCTATTTGCTTTTTTTTTATCTCAAGAAGTTTTTCCGCAAGTTCCGATTAATGGTTTTTGCAAATACCAAAGTTTTGTCGTAACACCGGATTTCAACTCCCTTTTTACTTTAAACTATAACGACGACTCGTATACCGATCTTATATTATTTAACCCGGACCTAAAAAAAATTGTTTCTCTTTCAGGGCAAAAGAACGGCAATTTTGATAAACCGAGAACCTTTAATATTCCATATCAAATTACCAACATTCAAAACCTTGTAGAGCGAAATAAAAAGATAAAGAGATACGCATTTACAAGCAGGGCAAGCAGGCGTGCGGGTATTTATTCATTTACCGGCTCCGGCGCGGCAATCTTAACCGGCTCAATTAAATTTAATTCGTATCCCGAAAACATAAGTACCGCCGATGCAAATCAGAATGGGAAGGATGAACTGCTTATTTCCGGCAGTGCGTTTAACGGGCTGTCGATTATTTCACAAACTCCATTCGGATTAAGGGGAAAAAAGATTGTAGAAAAAACAAGTTTTTCGGAAGCCGTTTTTGCCGACCTTAGAAACGATGGCTTCAGCGACATTGCAGCGTTTAACCTGATTAACAATTCTCTTTTCTTTTTTTATAATAACGGCGAAGGCGACTTCAGCATGGTGCGAACCATTCCGATAAACGAACCGATTCATTCCCTTAAAGCGGTTGATTTAAATCTTGATAATTACACGGATTTAATTTTCGCAAAAGCCAATTCGATTACAGTTATGTATGGTGACTTTGCTTCGGCTTACGATAAGACTATCAATATTCCAACCAAGTATAGCCCGGATCAAATTATTACCGGTGATTTTAACAGAGACGGCAAGATTGATATTGCTTATATAGATTACAGTAAAAATACTCTTTCGGTTCTGTTTGCAAAAGATGAATATTCTTTTTATCCGGAGATGGTATACATTCAAAAAGAAAATCTTAAAAACTTAGTTCCCTATTACAGCAAGTTCATTAACGGCATTGCCGCGTTAAGCAGCGACGGGAAAATTTATACGTTAACCAACTTAGCCTCCATCTCGTCAGATGTAAACATAGCGCTCAGCGTTAAGCCGACGGCAATTTCGTTTTTCGACCACAGCAATAATGGAATTAGCGATATCTGTTACGTGGACCAATTTTCAAAATCGCTTGACCTTATTGTAAGAAATAATGCCGGTATTCCGAGTTTTTATTTTTCATACCCGCTTTTTGAAACACATAAAAAAATAGTTGTAGAGAACTTGGAGCCAAAGGTTAAGACTTTTTATTGCTTCACCCCAGGAAGAAAATTAATCGAAATATTAAAAGTAGATTTTGTGAACAATAAATTTGAACGAAATTCATTATACTCCCCAGGGAAAATTTTGGATCTGAAAATAAAAGCGGTGCCCGGGCAAAAGGATAATATTTACATCGCCTATAGTAAAAACGGAAATTTGGGTTTCAGCGTTGTTGAATTTCACGATTACAGATATACTTTTACAAACTATGGTAATATTGCTTCAAACATTCTTGATGCCAATATTTCGCTTGATAAATCCCTTGAACTAATATACTGGTACAAGAATAATAACGGTTTGGTGTTGTCAAAAACTTCATTTATTGGCGGAGTTGAAAGTAATGTAACCAAATCCGTGTTATCGCTTGATAACGTTAACGACGTAATTTCTTTTACAGGTGATTTACTGAATAACGAGAACAATGCGTCGTTAAGCTTTGTTCAAACAAGCAAAAGCGTAACAGCAGTTTTATATAATGACAATTCATCTGAAGTAGTAAGGACAAAAGTATTGCCGGATTATTTTAAAATATCAAAACAAAGCCAGCTTTTCTTCGGGCCAATCAGAATTAACGGTTTAAAAAAACTTTGCGCTTATCTGCCCGAAAAAGAAATGATAGCAAAAATAGATTTTATTAATAAAGGAAGAGATTTTATCATTTCAAAAATTTATAATGCCAGCAATATTGAAAGCTATTTTATTAAGAACATGAGCTTCCACAGCTATAATCTAGTTTACATTGATAAAAGCACAAACTGCATTAACATACAACAGTTTTAATATGAAATATTATTTATTATTCTTATTTATATCCCTTTACGGAATTTCAAACGTCAACGCACAAAATTACAGTGCCAACCAGCTTGATTCTCTTTACTCCGAATTCATGAAATTCCATAATCCAGATAATGCCGGTCAGCAGCATAGAGGCATTTTATCTGTTGATACATCTTATATAAAATGTTCGTTTGGGCTAGTGAATGAAGTTAAAATGAATTTTAACAGATTTTCTTCGATACAGCAAAAGACAATAAGCGGCTTGCTTTCACGACCCGCGTCCGATACAAGTTTTGTTACGCCGAACGGCTTTTTCAGAGTTCATTTTACAAAATCCGATTTTCCGGATTACGTGCCGGAAAATATTAGGCAAACACTTTCTTCCGCACAACTGGATGCGTATAAAAGAATATATTTGGATTCATTGGCGGTTGCGCTGGATTCCGCTTATAATTTTGAAGTAAATTTTCTCGGTTACCCGCCTCCACCGCCAGATAACGGTAACGGCGGCGATAATAAATATGATATTTACATAACTAGTTTGGGAAGCAGTTACGGCTACACCGAATATGAAGATGAGGTGAACCCGCCAAGCGGAAAATATACATCGTTCATGGTTATTGATAATAGTTTCAGCAATTTTTATACAAAACGAATTGACGCTGCGCGTGTTACTGTTGCCCACGAGTTTCATCACTCAATTCAGATTGGTAATTATATTTACCGTTATAATTCCGATGCGTTTTTTTACGAATTAACTTCCACATCAATGGAACATTTTGTGTACGGTTCTATTCACGATTATTATCAATATTTACCGTCTTATTTTAGAAATACTCAAAATAGTTTTACATATAACTACGGCAGTCAGGAATACGCCCTGGCAATATGGAATATATATCTTAAAGATAAATTCGGGTATGATATTATAAAAAAAGAATGGGAGCTTATGCCCAATATGAGAGCAATAAAGGCCATTGCCGGCAGTCTAAACGATTACAATACATCCTTCGGCACCGAGTTTAGCCAGTTTGGTATCTGGACTTATTACACTAACGACAGGGCTAAAAGCGATCAGTACTTTAAAGACGCCTCCGATTATCCGCTTATAACTCCGGTAAAAGTTATTCAATTTAATTCTTCAGCGATTAATTTATCCGGCAACACCGAGCCTTTAACAAATTCGTTCGTTACTATTATAAATCCGGCTAAACTTGATTCTCTAAATATAATTATTACCAACTCCGATGTACAAAGAGGTATAGACAGTAATTCAATCGCCATCCCGTTTGAGTACGATTTAGCCGCTGGGCCGGCTACCGGAACTACTATGATAACCAACGATTATTATTATAGCTTTTCTACCCAGCAGCCGGCCT
>DAIERC010000283.1 GCA_027347125.1 Ignavibacteriales bacterium | reverse complement strand
GCTCGAAAGCAATATAAAAAATATTTCAAGGATTAAATGTGAATTCAGTTTTTGTTCAGGTATAATTGTATTTACCGCAACACCGAAAAGCAAACCGAATATCCCCGTTATAAGTTGCCTGCGTAATATCCGGTTTCGGGTAATTAACAATATTTGCAAAAATATCAATGGATATTTTCCTTCAATGTTTAAACTGGATAGAAAATTAAATTTGGTCTCTTTCGTGCTTAAATCTATATCGATATAAATGTTTTCAATTATGAAGCGATTCGTAAAATAAAAGATTGCCGGGGTTAACAGAACAAAAATCAACAACGTCGTTTCGTTGCCGGTTATAATATTGCCCCAAGTATTAATAACGTTGTCAAACGGCTTTATCACCTCCCGCAATAAAAATAAACTAACGGTAAAAGTTAACAGCAACAAAGCGGTTTTATATGGACTCTTTAAATAATTAATTTTTACAAATACATATATCAATTCCAGCATACAGATAATTAAGCTTATATTTATAAGCCATAATAAACTCTGGTAAAACGGGTATGTCGTAAATATATTCGCCAGGCCGAATGAGATTATGAAAGCGATAATTGATATGGTATAAATGTTTACCATCCTAAGTAATAAAAACAGCGCGATAAATTTTTCTTTTGAAACAGGTAAATGCAGGTATGCTTTTATATTGAACGATATATCTTTTTTAGTGAACAGTCTCGTGAAATAAATTATTATAAGAATTGGGAAAAAATAAGTGTTGAATACCGTAAAGGTGTTGCTTTGCGGAAAATAAAAACTAGCTATTTGTTTGAAGTTCAGTCCGCCTACTATAATTATAAGTTCACCGAAAATAAACCCTACTGTAAATACCGCCTTTGAGAATAAACTGCTTTTCCAGTATTGACTCCTTTTGAATTCCAGCCAGTTGAATAAAAAATATTTGATGTAGATTCTTAAGATATTTTTCATCTCTTATTGCTATGTTTTATATTCAATGAATCTTATGCATAAATATATTTAATTTTTTCTCAGTGAACTTGTGCCGTGGATTAAATGCCCGCTTATTCGCTTGCAAATTTCTAAACTGTAACCGGCACAGAGGTTCACTGGGAATTTATTGTCAGGTCAGTTCCTGTTATTATAGATTATTATAAGCACGCCAGACTGGCAACCGCTACCGCTACGCCTAATTCCGGTATTGCTATATCAAACAACGCCATTCCTAACCCAAACCCCGCCAGCGCGTTGCATAATTCTTCTTTCAGTCCGCCTGATAAACAAAGCAATTCATCATTATTTAAGGCTTTCATTTTGAATCTCCTATTTTAATTTGTGAATAATTATGATCAAGCGAAACATGCGGTTATTGCAATAGCTTCATAATCGCCTATGGCAAATATTGCAAACGGATCGCTTAGTATTGCCGCTGCACCTAACCCTGCTCCTACGCAGGCAATTAACAATTTTCCCCCTGTTATGCCTTCCATTTCCTGAACATTTAGTTCTTTCATGTGAACCTCCGTTACGTTAATCATTATTACATTTTGCCCATGCGGTGTTGGGCATTTTTATTTACCGCGTATCCTGCGTTGCGCACCGCCGGATTTTTTAATATAGTTAGTCCATCGACAATTGAATTATAAGACATAATAACTTGTATTATCTTAAGGCTTTTCAATCCGCTTTATCTTTTTCATACCTTAGAAATAGTCCAATCGTTGCGATAGATATTATGAGCAAAGGCCTAAATCATCTTTAAGATTATATTTATCTTTTTTACAAAAAATAGAAGCCAATCATATAAAATTAGAGCCAGTTGCACAACTTAAAAGTATTATCTTTCTCTGTGCTACTCGGTGTCTGCTCTGTGGAACTCCGTGTAATTTCTTAAAATATTCAGTTACACAGAGGATCACAGAGATAGCACAGAGTTCTGCAACACTCTCGTTAGGCAAGTTTTAAATCCTTCAGCAAGATTTCTATTTTCATCTCACCGATAATCTTCTTTTCCAACTTGCCTTGAGCATTAAAGATGAATATCGATGGTGTTACCATACTTCCGAATTTATTCTCATATTCATTTTTATCAATTATACCGAAGCAGACATTATTTGTTTTATATAACACATCCCACCTTTTTACTTCTGTTTTTTTGAAGAAGTCTTTCTCGGTTGTAAATAAATAAATATTGATGCTTGCAAACTTTCCTATGTTTTTGTTTATCTCGCCCAGTTCGTATTTACAATGTGTACATCCGCTACTAAAATAAATCACCATAGTTCGTTTTATACTATCCGGCATCAAAACACCGGTGCCCTTTTTATCTGTATATTTTATTCCTGGCATTAACGAGCCTTCCGGCAATACTTCGGGGGCAGAAGCTTCAATTACTAACCACGCAGTAAACCCTGCAAAAAACAATATAATGGTAAATGCAATAATCCGTTTACGCATATCTTCCTTCCATCGCCTTTCTTCTTAATATTATTAATACAATGAACAGAACAATGTTTTTTAGTATGCTTACAACCGGACTCTCGATAAACATAGTGCCGAAACACCCGCAATTGCTCGCCCCGTTTACCCAGAATATTATGCTCGCGATAGTAAATACGGCAAGAGCGGATGCTATTAAATAAAATATTACATTCTTTGTTATATGACCCGATATTATAAACAACGCGAATGCAAATTCCGCTGCAATCAACATCAGCAATAACATTCTAGTCAAATTATATGACATGCCTAAAACGGCAGAATAAAAATAAATTGTGTTTCTTAGATCAATTAGCTTCATTAAAGCTGAAAACATAAACACAAAAGTCAAAAAATATTTCAGTATATTTTTCAATCTCAACCTTCGTAGTAACTAATAGCTATCCATGCAATTCAAAATTCACAATTCACAATTCAAAATTCATAATTCAAAAACCTTCCCTTAACCTCAACCTAAGCCTTAACCTCCAAAGTAATTAGTAAACTGTTACCTGTTATCTAACCTTTCTCATCACCCCATCCTGTTTAAATATGTTAACAGTGCATACTGAAATATTTCTAGTCCTACCCACACGCCGGATGCTATAATTGCCGAATCAATCTTCTCAAGTTTACCGGTACGTGACAAACCTTTATATATTACAAACACCCACAGCAGTTCAAAAACATTTATCGAATTTATAAACCCTTTTGCCGCGGCACTAAAATGAAGATTATGAAATAACCCCATTAGCGATAACGGTATAAACGACATTGTGTTTTTTGTATACTCTGATGCGGGAATATTCCACAGATGAATTATGTTCACGATAGATAAGATAACCATTGCAGCATTTGCCCATGCCACAATTCTGAAAATTTGTTTAAATGGTATCTCTATAAATTTTATCATCAACGGAAGCTGGATTAACAGCGACACTATTGTAATTTTAAACCATAAAATAACCGGCGCGGCTAAATATCCCCACAGCCTGAATTTATTTATCATTGAGAAGTAATCGTCTATTCTTGATGTTTCCATCCTGCTCGACAGCAATGTATAATACACTTCCCTGGTAAGTATAAATTTATTTAGAATCAGTATAACCAGTAAGTTGATTGCAGCCAGTATTGCGAATAGCTGCCAGGTCTTCAATCTCTTCGGTTCGTGTATTGATATGGGAAGCGCTAATGCTTTATCCATTTACGGTTTCCTCATGTTTAATAAATACTTTTTCATTTAATTCAAACAGATTCTGGAAATTACCTTGTGATGTTATAAGATTTTGCGGCTCGCCATGCTGAATTACCTTTCCGTGTTCCAGCAGGTAAACATAATCTGATTTTAAAATTGTTTTTAAGTTATGAGTAATAATTAACACCGCATGGTTCCCGGAATAGTTAAATAACACTTTATGAATAAGCGCCTCTAGTTCTATGTCAATACCGCTCAAGCTTTCATCTAAAATTAATATTTCGGGCTCATCCAAAAGCGCCCGTGTTAAAGCGATAATTTGTTTTTCCCCGCCCGATAATTTTCTGTTGTCTTCTCCGAGCCCGGTGAATAGCCCTTGATCAAATCTTGAGTAAAACTGCTTCAAGCCAAGGGAGGTTATTCTTTCGCTCAGCTTTTCAGGGCTTGGCACTGCTCTTCCGACCAATATATTGTCTGCAATGGTGCCGTTAAATATCTTGATGTTCTGCGGAACTACGCCAATGTTTTTTCTGTATGATTCAAGGTCAATTTCATCTGCGTTTAGGCTGTCTATCAATAACTTGCCGCTCGATAAATTGTATTTTCGTTGAATGATCTGTACCAGCGTACTTTTGCCCGCGCCGCTTTTGCCCCATAATGAAGTTATCTTGCCTTTTTCTAATTCAATATTTAAATCATCAAAAAGGTAATTCCTGCCGTTCCATGAGAATGCGCCGCTGATAATTGATAATTTGTTTTCTAGGCTGAACGGTTTATTGCCGGGGTTGCTTTCTTTCTCAACCAAAAACATATCCATTAATCTTTGAGATGCTATTGAAGCGCCCTGCAGCGATATGTTGGCGTCTGCCAGCCTGTGCACCGAGGGCAGTAAATATGCCAGCAGAGAATATGCCGCCATCATTTGCCCGAGCATAAGTTTATCCTGAATTACCAGCACCGCGCCGAATATTAAAAGTCCGATCGATATAACCGCTCCCGCAAGTTCCGAGGATAACGATAACAAGGCTTGCGTAAAACCAAGGGCTTCCATTTTATCCTGGAAGAACCCGAAAAACATTTTATTTAATTTTGCAAAAGATCGCGATGTGTTAAAACCAAGTATATCATCAATACCGCCTATGCTGTCAATATATGTGGCTTCAACACTTGCATAACCCTTCATTACTTCATTTTGCTCGCTCTTTATTTTCTTTGTGTAAAGTATTAATATCATCCCGTAAAACGGAAGTGTTATTAATGCTACTAATGCTAATGATGCGGAAAACCGGAACATGAATCCAAATGAACCGGCTATTATAAGAAGATCGATAATTGTGGAAGTTGTAATGGTCAGTATTGCTTGCTGTATTCTCACCGCGTCGTTTATCCTGGCGGTTATGTCTCCCGTTTTCCTTGTGTCGAAAAACTTTTTGGGAAGATGAAACAGATGTGTAATGAAATCAGTATTAATATTTATATTCACCCGCTTGTTTAATATTACCAGAAATCTTTGCCTTATATATCCAGCGAATGCTTTTATTATTAAAAGCGACAAAAGGAAAATGCCTGTATATATTATTTTGTGATATTCCCTGCCAGGTATAAACCGGTCGATTATCCATTGCACGAATAAAGATATTAGTAAACCTATAAACGTGTATACTATTCCCAGAAATAACGACTGGTAAACCCACGATTCCTCTTTCTTTAAGTACTCAATTACCCAGGCGAACCATTCTACATCTTTTTCCTTTAACAAATTGCCGCCGGCCTTAAGAAGTATAACCGATTTGCTTTTCCATATTTCCTTAAATTTTTCTTTGGACAATTTATACCGTCCCACGCCGGGGTCTCCGATAAATAATGTGTCAGCAGATATTTTATAAATTACAATAAAATGCTGAAGATTTTTCTCGGTTATAACATGAGCTATGCACGGCATCTTTTCTTTCATAAGGTCTTCGTATTCGCCCCTTGCCCCTGTTGCGTTAAATCCTATTTCTTTAGCTGCGTTAACCAGGTCGAGCATGGTGCTGCCTTTTGTATTTGTGCGGCATAATTCCCGCATTTTAACAAGAGTTGTATTTCCACCGTAAAAACGTAATACGCTTAATAATGCGGCAGGACCGCAGTCAATCATGTCGTATTGCTTTACTACTGGATATTTTAATTTAGGTATTATTTTTTTTATAACAGTAATCATGCTTCTATTTTTATAATTACTATCGATTGCGAAAGGAAGTGTGCGTGAACAGCGGCCAATTTATTTTTTAGTTGCTTAAATGTCTATACGGGTTTTGCGTATTTTATATGCAAAATTATTTTTGATGAAAAATTAAACTAGTCCTTTGTTGTAAATAAAGGAAGTGTTTGAATATATTGTTCAAGAGGTTATTGCTAAAACATCACGATGTTTAATTTGGACCAAAGGCTCATCAGTCTATGGCTGAATTGTAAAATAATTATCTCACGCCGAATAAACATGTTTGGAAAGGATGAACAAGAGCACTCGTTAAAGAATATCTCAGCTTAAAGTTTAGGACAGCGAATCAAACTATTTTTAATTCATCATAATTCTTTACTGCAAACCGCATTAATTCAACTGTAGATTTCAATCCCAGCTTTTTTATTATGTGTGTCTTGTGTGTTTCAATTGTTCGGTTAGATAGAAATAATTTGCCGGCTATTTCGCTGTTCTTTAAGCCGTCGGCAATTAACAGCATTATTTCTTTTTCTCTTAAGCTTAATAATTCCGGCTTGTTTTCCCATCGTTTTTTTGTGAAAGAATTTTTGATATATGCTTGCAATAAAATTTATTGTCGTCCATTACATTTAATACCGCGTCTTTCAAAATTTTCATCTCGGCTTTTTTACTCACTATGCCGTCAATTTTGTATTTTAGATAAAAATCGAAATAGTCGCTGTCCATTCTTTCCGAATAAAGTATTTTCTTTGCCCGGTCGCATTGGAAAATAGATTCATTAATATTTTCCAGCTCATTTCTTTCAAGCGCCCCGTCATCAAACACTATTACTTGGTGATTCAGGCTGTTGTTTT
>DAIERC010000200.1 GCA_027347125.1 Ignavibacteriales bacterium | reverse complement strand
CCGTCAGAATTAGAACGGAAGAGTCAGGGCTATCTGCTTTATAAACTTAAACAACAATAAAGGAATAGATATGAAAAAAGTACTTACAAAATCGATGATTATTTTATCAACGGTGTTATTATTATCCAATATTTCTTTTTCGCAAATAAGTATAGACGCAGACATTTACAGCCGATATAATTGGAGAGGTATGGATTTGGGGGATACACCCAGTTTTCAACCGTATGTTACTTATACCACCAGCGGGTTTTCAATTGGCGTATGGGGATCATATAGCTTTGCAGGTATCGGAAGCGTCTATTCGGAAACGGATTTGTGGGCATCTTATACCGTTACAACCGAGTCCGGTAGTTTTTCACTTTTGTATACGGATTATTTCTTTCCCTATTTAGGTTTAAAATATTCAAATTATAAAACAGATGGACTAGGTGCGCATACTTTGGAAGGTGGTTTAAGCTATAGCGGCCCCCAATCTTTTCCTGTAAGTATTGCGGGTTATTATAATCTTAGAAACGATCCAGACAAATCTTCATACTTTCAGGTTGGCTATCCTTTTAATGTAGGCGATATTGGCGTTACCATATTTGCAGGCGCATCCGGCAGCAAGAGCGCTGCGTACGGCACCGATAAGTTTACTTTTATTAATACCGGGCTCACATTCAAAAAGACCATTGCGGTTACCGATAAATTCAGTTTACCTGCAACGGCGTCTTTAATTTATAACCCGAACATTGAGCAGCTTTATTTAATCTTCGGAATAACGATATAACAAAATCGGTACGGTAAACATGGATGGAAATTTATTATTAGTTCGAATTTTTTTAACCTTCTAGCTATACATTGCGTCCTCCTCAGACCCCTCTTTACGAGGGGTTTTTTATTATGACAAATTAGATAAGCGACTAATAAATTTCGGTATTTCAAAATTTTCGCTTCCATTTATCTTTATTTTTTTTTACTTTGTCTTTAGTCTCGTTAACTCTTTGATGCATATATTTTTTACGTTTTATTATTCATCAAAAAGTGAACGAGACATTTTAATAATTAAAAAGATTAGTAAATATAAATTCATTTATCCACAACTTTAATCAGAAGTAAAAAAATGGAGACATACAAAAAAATCATTCTGCCTGAAAAAGAAATGCCCACCAAATGGTATAATATTCAGGCCGATATGCCGAACCCTTGCCTTCCTTCGTTACATCCGGTTACCAACAAACCAATCGGGCCCGAAGATCTTGCTCCTATTTTTCCAATGGAATTAATCAAACAGGAAGTATCTAAAGAGAGATGGATAGAAATTCCTGAAGAAGTTTTCGACATATACAAAATATGGAGGCCTTCGCCAGTGTACAGAGCTTATCATCTCGAAAAGCTTTTGGATACGCCTGCAAAAATATATTATAAGTACGAGGGTGTTAGCCCTGCCGGTTCTCATAAGCCAAATACCGCCGTTCCGCAGGCTTATTACAACAAGATGGAGGGCGTTAAAAGGTTAACAACCGAAACTGGTGCAGGGCAATGGGGAAGCGCTTTAAGTTATGCCTGCCAAATTTTTGGCATCGATCTGGAAGTTTATATGGTTAAAATAAGTTATGAGCAAAAGCCGTATAGAAAATTAATGATGAATACATGGGGCGCAAAAGTTTTTTCTTCTCCTACAAATAAAACCGCGTCCGGTAAAAAAGTGCTGGCGGAAGATCCGGATTCACCCGGCAGTTTAGGCATCGCAATTTCAGAAGCGGTGGAGCGTGCAGCGACCGATGAGAACACCAAATATTCTTTGGGAAGCGTGTTAAACCATGTTTTAATGCATCAGACAATTATAGGTGAAGAAGCAATTAAACAGATGGATATGGCGGGGGATTTTCCCGATATAGTAATCGGTTGTTTCGGCGGCGGTTCTAACTTTGCCGGAATTTCATTTCCGTTTTTAAGGTTGAATTTAACCGAGGGGAAAAAAGTAAGATGCATAGCCGCGGAACCGTCTTCATGTCCGAAACTAACTAAAGGTGAATTTAGATACGACTTTGGAGATACTGTAGGGCTTACCCCGCTGTTGCCGATGTACACGCTTGGGCATACATTCATCCCCGCGCCTATTCACGCCGGTGGTCTGCGGTATCACGGCGCAGGCGTTATTGTAAGCCAGCTTCTTAAAGATAAACTTATCGAGGCTCAATCTTTTCATCAACTGGAATGTTTTGACGCGGGTGTTAAGTTTGCCAAGGCCGAAGGTATTATCCCTGCCCCCGAATCTAACCATGCAATAGCATGCGCGGTTAAAGAAGCTCTTATTGCAAAAGAGGAGGGCGTTTCGAAAACAATTTTATTTAATTTAAGCGGCCACGGATATTTTGATATGAGCTCTTATGAAGCGTACTTCTCCGGTAAACTTGTTGAACATCATCTTACCGAAGAAGAACTACATGCCGATCTTAAAAAATTAAATACCCCGGCGGCAGTTTAAAAATTATAAACCGGGTGATGTAATTATCGCCCGGTTATCTTTTCTTTATCTGACTTATCTCTTCTTTGCATACTCTTTATATTCTACAATTCACGAAAGATTTATATATTTATAAAAGAGTTTTACACACGTTAAATTTTAAAATTAGAATTAATTGAAATATGGAAATCGAAAAAAGATACGAAAAATTAATTAACTATCTTACCGATTATATTTATACGGTAACAATAAGGAACGGTGTTGCTGTTGATACATTTCACGGGCTCGGATGCGTTGCGGTAACGGGATATACTTCCGAAGATTATAAAAAAGATCCAGATCTTTGGTACAGAATGGTTCATAAAAAGGATCGGGAAAAAGTACTGAAACAAGCCCAGCACGCACTTGAAGGAAAAGAAGCTCCCCCTCTTGAGCACCGCATTATCCATCGCGATGGTACGGTAAGATGGGTTAAAAACACAATTGTAGTTACTAAAGACGAGTTTGGTTACCCTGCTGCTTATGACGGCCTAATAAATGACATAACTGAATTAAAAAGAGCCGAGACCGCCGCCGCTTTAAGAAAACAACAATTAATTCAGGCCGACAAAATGGCTTCGCTTGGAATTCTTGTTTCAGGTATAGCTCATGAAATTAATAATCCCAACAATTTCATAATGCTGAACATTCAATTATTCTCAAAACTCTGGAAAGATATTACTCCCATTCTGGATGAGTATTATAAAAACAACGGCGATTTCGCAATTGCCGGAATGCTTTACAGCAGATCGAAAGATAAAATCGGTCAATCGATTGATGGTATTTTAAAAGGCTCTGAAAGAATTCAGAATATCGTTAAAAATTTAACTGAGTATTCAAAAACGGATAGCGGTAAACTTGACGAACCTGTTGACGTAAACAAAGTTGTTGAAATGGCAATTTTAATTACCAACAATCTTATAAATAAATCCACAGATAATTTTAAAGTACTGTACGGTGAAAATTTGCCGACCATAAAAGGAAATATTCAGCAATTAGAGCAAGTTGTAATTAACCTTATTACCAATGCATGTCAATCACTTCCGGATAAAAGCTGCGGCATAACAGTTACCACATATTATAATAACCAGGTAAATAAGGTAAGGATTAAAATTGAAGATGAAGGTATCGG